>NZ_JBBMFA010000096.1:0-86707 GCF_040096265.1 Ruthenibacterium intestinale | reverse complement strand
CCCCCCCCCCCCCCCCCCCCCCCCCCCGCTTTTCTCATAAATCAGCCGCTATAAGGGCCTTCTTCCACAAACTGAGAATTGTATTTGCTGTAGGCCGTGTGCCGCAGCAGATAATCCGCCCATTCTGCATAACCGGCCGGGTTCATATGAATTCCGTCAGACGTGGCCGTATTCCAAACGTAATCGCCACGCAGGCAGCCACTGTCATCCACCAGAGCTTCCTGCACATTCACAAAGTAGAAACCGCGTTCTACCGCCATCTTCGCAATTTGATCGTTCAACTGGCGCAAGTGATCATTTGCGAGCCGCGGTTTTTTCACTTCCTCTTCTGCCGTGACCGGCGTAATGCTCTGCACATAGATGGGTACCTCGGGGAATGTCTGCCGCAGCCAATCCATCAATTCGCCGTAATAATGCAGGAAAGCATCATCTTCCTGCGCAAGGACCGCATTGGTCCCCAACAGCAAATAAATGTTATCCGGCTGTTCCGCCGCAATGGCGTCTTTGGTCACTTCTTCCACGCCGTTGTAATTGTTGGCCGTACCGCCGTCCAAAATAAATTTCGGGCTGATGCTCTTGTAGGCATGCACAATGGCCACATCCCTTGTGGGCTCATAAATGCCAAAGCCCTGTGTCAGAGAGTCGCCGATAAACAGCGCCGTACGGAAATATTCGGTGCTCAGTTTTCCGTTGGCCGGCAGCGCCAGCATTTGCGCGTTTTGCGTCAGCTCCAGCCCAACGTTGACCGTCCGTTCCAGCGGCACATTGGTGTTCCAGGTTTCCTGTTCCACAGGCTGCGGCTGCTGCGGTGTTTCCTGCTCCGGTTCTCCTTGCTCGGAAATCGTCTGAGTCGGCCATTCCAGCACCGGCTCTCCGTGAATCATTTTAACCATTGTGTAGGAAATTCCAAACAAAAGCGCCACAATCAGAACCGCCAGGCCAGCCTCTGCCAGTAAGATTCTGTTTCTGCGCCGGCGCGCACGCGCCTTGAATCCCCGATAGGTGTCCATAGTTTCTCCTCCAGATTGGAAGTCTGCATTGCAATCATCCCACATACAGCGGCGAACCCGGCAAATACGGGTTCCCCTGCCGGTACGCTGTGTGTGTGATCAAATATTCCCGCCAGGCGTTGTAGCCGGCATCGTTCAAATGGATACCATCTCCGGAAGCATATTCTGCCCGAAGCGCTCCATCCTCGCCTGCCAGCCCGGCGTACAGGTTTACGAAATTGAGTCCGCGCGTATATGCCATCTGTGCCAGTTGATCGTTGACCGACTGAATACGGGAAAGCGCATAGCTCTCATCCGCCGCCGCTTTCTCAGCAGAAACCGGCGGAATGGCCTGAATATAATACACCGTTTCCGCCGGAAGCTGCGGAAGCAGATAATCCAGGAAATCATTGTAATACTTGATGAATGCCTCATCTGTCAAATTTTGCAGCGAGTTGGTTCCCAGCAAAATATAAACCTTCCCTGCGTTGGCCGCCAGTATCTCGTCTATGGCGGACACCTGCTCGCCGTTGATGTTGGAAACCGTTCCCTGCATCAACTCCTTGGGACCTACGCCCACGTAAGCAGCATACGTTGCATTTTCAAAACTGCTGCTGTAAATCTGAAATCCCTGTGTCAAAGAGTCGCCGATGAACAGAGCATCGTCAAAATAGCTCATATCTACACGGCCATTTTCCCACAATGACACCAGAGAAGCCGTCACCGGCACAACTGCGCCTGCGTTTTCCTGTTTCTGCGGGCCCACAATTCCCGACTGCACCGGGACCTGTTCACCGGTTTGTTCCGATGCGGTGGACTGCGACGCAGTATCCTGTCCCTCCGGCTGCGACTGTGCAATTGATACAGAAGAAGAATCTGCCGCCGACAGCTTACCCGGCGCTTCGATCAACGCAGTAATGGGAATCGCCAAAAGCAGGATGACCACAAACGCCCCCAGAAAAAAGCCGCATCCGTTTCCTTTTTTCCGTTTTTTTCTGCCTCGCGGCGTCTGACGGGTGGCCGGCGCGGACGACCTTTTTTGCCCCGGTGGCGGCTGTGTTCTGCGCTGCCCCGAGCCAGGCTGTGGCGCGGGGCCGACAGGGATGGAAAAAATCTGTTCCTTTTTCCCAGAAGCTCCAGCGATTTTCTCCGGTTTCGCGGTATCAAAATCAAAAGGCTTTCTGGGCCTTTGGGCGCCAGCGGGCGGCCGTTGTGTTTTTCTTGGTTCCATACAGCGCCCTCCCCGCTCAAAAATCCGGGTTGCCTGCGCCATAAAAAGCACAACGCAGAGCATCCCAATTTAGATTTCATTATACCCCCTTTGTCAAATTGGTTCAACCTCTTTTCCCGGCGGATTTTGACGATGCGGCGCAAAAGGACGATTTTCATAAATGCCCTGTCTGAATGTTCAGTGGTCAAACCGCGAACGACCGGATTTCAATCCGCAAAAAAGTGCGCTCTTTTCGAGCGCACTTTCCATTTATTTCCTGAAAATTCAGCGGCCAATTTTGATATCCGCCAAATGTTCATAGTACTTTGCGATTGCACTGTGATCGCTTTGGCCGCAACCGTGGTTATGCAGCCACTGCAGCACCTCCTGTACACTGGCCGTCATTGGGACCGGTGCGCCTACGCTGTGCGCACACTCCAGTGCATTGTTCAAATCTTTGATGTGCAAATCAATTTTAAAGCCGGGTTTGTCATCGCCTTCCAGCATCATGGGGCCCTTTGCATTCATTACAGTTGACCCCGCCAGACCGCCCTGAATTGCCTGCAAAACCAGATGAGGATCTACTCCTGCTTTCTGCGCCAGGACAAACGCCTCTGCCAAAGCGCGAATATTGCACGCCACAATAATCTGATTGGCCAATTTGGTGGTATTTCCCGCACCGACTTCACCGCAATACGTGACAGAAGAGCCCATGGCTTTCAGCAACGGCTCAAACTTATCAAACACTTCCTTTTTGCCGCCTACCATAAAAGCCAGAGTTCCATCCACTGCTTTGGGCTCACCGCCGGATACAGGCGCATCCAGCATTTCGATGCCCAAGCCTTTTAATACTTCCGCAATCTCCTTGCTCGCCTGTGGATTGATGGAACTCATATCAATGAACGTTGTACCCGCTTTCATATGCTGTGCGACACCGTTCTCGCCCAGCATAACGGTTTTCACGTGCGGGCTGTTGGGAAGCATGGTCAGGACCACATCACAGCTTTCTCCGATTTCTTCATTGGATGCCGCTTTTGCACCCGCCGCCACCAGGGCACGTACCCGCGCTTCTTCCAAATCATTGACCGTCAGATCGTATCCTGCTTTTAAAAGATTGTTCGCCATAGGCGTTCCCATGATTCCCAGACCGATCAAGCCAATTTTCATTTTGCATTTCCTCTTTTCTTTTTAATTTCAAATTTCATAGAGAAATCAAAATCTTTGCTACATCTTCCGTTTTGTCTCGCAGCATCTCAAGGCCTCGCTGTGTTTCATCCAAAGGCAGAATTTGTGTGACCAGCGCATGCAAATCCAGTCCGTGGTTGATCTGCTGTGCAGCAACTGCAAAATCCTCAGATGTGTACGTCCACACACCCTGCAATTTTTGCTCCTTGTGCGCTAAATCATAAGCAACATACGGAATTGGCCGGGTGAGCGATGCTACCAGACGGATCTCACCACATTTGCGCGTCACCCTGGAAGCCTGATTGAGGATATCCTTCGCGCCCGCCGCCACCACTGTGAGAGCAGCACCTCCGCCAGTCTGTCGCAAAATCTCTTCTTCGGCATTTTCCTGCAACGGATCATATGCTGCTGCAGCCCCCAACCGAAGTGCCAATTCTCTGTTGAAAGGCGCGGTGTCCGTACAAATCACTTTGGAGAACCCCGCAATTTTTCCGGCTGCCACCAGACAGAGCAATCCGATGGTGCCCGCCCCCAGAATGACACAGCAATCCTCCGGGCCCGGCTTTGCATCCCGCAGCGCATGAACCGCAACAGCAAAAGGCTCTGTCAAAACCGCCGATGTGAAGGGCAGCGATTTCTCCATTCGGTACAAGCAAGACACCGGCGCCACAAAATATTCTGCAAACGTGCCATACCAGCCCGGTGTTCCCGGCACAGAAATTTTTTCGCACAAATTGGGTCTTCCCTGTCTGCACATAGCACAAGTCCCACAGCTGAGCTGTGGTTCCACTGTCACGTGTTCGCCCAATTGCCAGCCTTCCACACCTTCTCCCAAGGCTGCAATTTCTCCGGCCATTTCATGTCCCAAAATCGCGGGTAGCACACGAAAGGCATGTGTTCCGAGGAACAGATGCAGATCCGATCCGCAAATTCCCGCATTTCTTACACGGATCAAAACCTGACCTTTGCCAGGTTCCGGACGAGGAATGTCACGAATTTCTACCTTTCCCACCGAGGTTACAAACGCCGCTTTCATGGTTGCGGTCTTTTTATCCATCCACACGATTTTTTCTTTCTCCTTTCAAAAAGGCCGTCAAATTTTCAAGAGCAAGGCCCATCAATCTTTGGCGGCTTTCAAAAGCGGCCCAGCTGATGTGCGGCGTGATGATGCA
This sequence comes from Ruthenibacterium intestinale, assembly GCF_040096265.1. Taxonomy (NCBI): domain Bacteria; kingdom Bacillati; phylum Bacillota; class Clostridia; order Eubacteriales; family Oscillospiraceae; genus Ruthenibacterium; species Ruthenibacterium intestinale. The sequence continues at coordinate 82,151 of NZ_JBBMFA010000096.1, read as the reverse complement.
GTTCGGCGCGTGCAGCAAAGGATTGTCTTCCTCGATCGGCTCTTTTGAAACAACATCCACCGCAGCCGCACGAAGTTTCCCATTTTTCAATGCCTCTGCCAAAGCCTCTTCATCCACCAGCTGTCCCCGGCTGTTATTAAGAAGAATCGCTCCATCCTTCATCTTTCCGATCGTAGTCCGGTTGATGAGCTTATCTGTATCGGGAAACAGCGGGCAGTGCAGTGCCACCACATCCGAACAGGCCAACAGTTCATCCAGCGTGACATATCGAACATTCATTCGCAGTGACAGGTCCGGGTGATTGTCGTATGCGAGCACCTCCATGCCCAAGGCCAGTGCAATGCGCGCAGTCGCCTGCCCAATACGGCCCAGGCCGACAATTCCCATGGTTTTGCCCTGCAACTCCATCAGCGGCATATCCCAAAAACACCAATCAGCGGAATTGGTCCAGCGTCCTTCATGTACCGCACAATCATGATGCGCTACGTGGCAGCAAATCTCCAACAGCATTGCAATCGCAAACTGAGCCACCGACTGGGTGCCGTAGGTGGGAATATTGGTGACGGCAATCTCCAGCTTCCGAGCGGTATCCACATCAACCACATTGTATCCGGTGGCCAGAACGCCGATATACTTGATAGCCGGACATGCCTTCATCATTTCTCCAGAAATTTCCGTCTTGTTGGTCAGAACAATTTCCGCGTTTCCAATGCGCGAAACAACTTCTTGCGGAGAAGTTCGGGCATAAACCTGCAGTTCGCCCAGCTGCTCAAATCCACTCCAACTCAAATCGCCCGGATTCTCGGTATATCCATCCAGAATAACAATCCGCATCATTGTGCACCTCCATCTTCCAGCAGTGCCCAGGCCCGCCGAATGACACGTTTTGTATTGGCCAGTACCACGTCCTCGTCTTCACCCGGCATGGGTTTCACTTCCAGTGACAGTACATAAGGCGCTTTTGCGTCAAAGAATCCTTCCTGCCGCAACACCCGGAAAAATTCTACCAACTGCTCCACATCGTTGGCACTGTTGGGATAGCCGAAACGCGGATGCTGATCACCGTATCCGGCACAGCCGGGCTTCACTACCGCATTGCCGATATGAAAATGCGTGATGTACGACCGCATGGTCCGAATGGCAAAACGGCTGGTTTCATAAGTAGTCGGAAAATGGGACAGGTCTACCAGGAGTCCAAAGTTTGCGTGTGTCATTCGCACATCGGACGCAAAACGAGCCGCATATGGTGCCGGTCCGATCAACGCCGCTTTGTCCATATTGTAATCGAACACTTCCAACTCTACATGCATTCCTTTTTCAGCGGCGTAATCACACACGTTGCGCGTGGTTTTCAACAGTTGAGCATAGGCCGCTTCACGCTGTTCCTCCGTCCATTTTCCCGCGAGAAATGCAATGCCGGAAGCCCCAAGAAAAGCGGCTTCGTCCACAGCTTCTGTCAATGCCTTTTCTGCGCGAATGCGCTCGCTCTCCTCCACAGCATTGGGATTCAACGCTCCCGCCAAAAGCGTCGGCTGCGCACCGTATCCTAACCACATATGGCTTTGCGCCAACAGCTGTCTGGCCTCTTCTCTCTGGGCAGAATCTTCAAAATGCCGAATCTCCAGTGCGCTAAAAAAGTCATCCGACGCAAAGTCCCGAATGGATTCCACCACATTCCGTGCCGGGTGGCTCATCCATTGGATGGTTCCTACGCGAAAATACTTTTCAATTGGCTCACGCATTTTTTCCACTCCTCTCTTCTCTTTGCAGTCGCTCGTTTGTTTCTTTCACCCGCTGGAGCATCTGGGGAATGCGAATGTGCTGCGGGCATTTCTCCAGACATTTGCCGCATCTGCGGCATTGCGCTGCGTCCTGTTGCGATATCTGCAGCGTTTTATATCGCAACAGCATGTCTTTCGGAGTTCGTGTAACCGCATAGCGGTTATAATGATTAAAACAGAGCGGAATGTTCACCTGAAACGGACAGGGCATACAGTAAGCGCAACCTGTGCAGGGAATTTCAATCTGTTTCATCAATGTGTCACGGACTGTTTCAATCACACGCTGTTCTTGTGTATTCAGCGGCGCAAACTGCTCCATGGTCCGAAGATTGTCTTCCACCTGATCCGGATGGGTCATTCCGCTCAGAACCACCTGAACCGCCGGCAATCCCGCAACCCAACGCAATCCCCAGCTGGCCGGAGACCGGTCCGGTGCCGCCTGGTAAAAGGCCCGAAATGCCGGTTGAGAAATATCCGCCAAAAAACCGCCTCGCAGTGGCTCCATCACAAACACCGGAATCTCGCGTTCCGCCAGAAGCTCATAGCAACGCTTGGAATCGATCAAATTCCAGTCCAGATAATTCAACTGAATCTGCACAAAATCAAAAGAATACGTATCTAAAATTTCACGCAACATTTCGGGCGTATCGTGGAAAGACATTCCCAAATGTCGAATTTTCCCCTGGTTCTGATAATCCCGCAGAGTTTGATAAATGCGGCTGTTTTTCAAACTTTTCCAATTGGCGCGCTGCACCGCATGAATCAGATAATAATCGAAATAGTCCGTTTCGCACCGCTGCAGCTGACATTCAAAAATTTCTTCAATCCGAGCTCCCGTCCGGTCTACGGAAAGTGGGAACTTATCCGCCAGATAATATTGTTCGCGCGGATATGGCCGCAGAAGCTTCGCCAGTGCCTGTTCCCCGTTTTGCCCGTGATAAACATATGCTGTATCGAAATAGTTCACGCCTGCGTCAATGGCTTTATCCATCATTTTCTGCGCCTGTTCCAGATCGATACAGGAACTGTCTTCATTCAGGCAGGGAAGACGCATGCATCCAAACCCCAAAACTGATAGGTTGTCTTCTCCTCCAAATCTCTTATATTGCATTTTTCCACTTCCCTAACTGCAAACTGCGGCCGTCTCTGCCAGACGGCCGCAGCCCTTTTTTACAACTGAGTTTCGATTGCGTCCAGCACTTTCTGCACATCCGCCTTGAAGCGCAGCAACCGCTGTCCATCCAGCATGTAGCACACCACATGCGAGTAATCTTTTCCCGCAGTCAAGGCACGGCAGCGCTCTGCCAGTTTCTCGTATCCCGCCAGGGATTTTCTTGCCTGTTCCACATGCTCCGGCAGGCGTGTCTGCTCCGCCCGTTTTGTGTAAACAGTGGTGGCGCACTCCAGCTGGAATCCTTCTACGTAAGCGAGGAATCCATCCGCCATAAAACGCAAATATTCTGCAATCGGTTCGCTGAGAACCAAATTCTCAGGATTCACCAGTTCTTTCAGAGAACGAGCCATTTCAGTTGCCTCTTCTTTTTCAAGCAGCATCAACCGAATGTTTTCCTCGGTAGGTTCTACCCGTTTGGAAGCGCCCGGCTCCCACTGGTCCCTGCTGTGGAACACCGTCATGATGTTATAGGTCAGATCATATCGGTCAAAGAACTGACAGTTCCGGTTGAACACGTGTCCTCGGACGTGAATGGCCTTTTCAATAATCTTCCAGTTCCGTACCATCATTTCATGCAGCGCAGCTTTTGTATGCTCGTCTTTCACCGGACTGGGAACCTGCGCAAACGTATCCTGCAAAAGCGGCATCACAAGGCCTTCTTCAAACCATGCTTCATAAATTTCATCCATGCTGGTATTGACGTCATAACTCAGCATGGCGCCGGCGATCAAGTTCAGCATATTGAACGAGCAGAATACACTGGACTGCGTCATATTCTCCCAATCCGTACGCAGCATGATGACTTTGGCGCCTTTTGCCAGATACCGCTGCATTCTGCCCTGCATGTCTTCCGCCACACTGCACGGGAAAACGCCCAAGCCAAAGAATTGTCCCCATGTATCAAATTCAATCCACTGATCCAGCTCGCCGCAATTTCCTACCGCAGGATTGTCCGGAAATACCGGATAATAGTCATGCGGAACTTTTTTCATCGACATGGCAATATCGCTGGCAACACTGCGCGCAGCATCCACCATGGCATATTGATGCGCTTTTGTATAGGAAAAATCACGCACTACCAATTTTTTACCAAAAGCACTGGTCGCGTTGTGCATTGCTGCAAGCAAATTGCGGTACCAGTCATCCACATCGTAATTCCGGCAGCGTTCACAGGTGCACTGATTGGCAGCAAAGGAAACCATGCTCTCGCGGGTGCCCGGGCTGACAATGACACCAGCCACATCCGGGAACAGTTCGAAAAACTCTTTGTATTTCTCCTCAATGAATTCCCACCAGAACGGATTGGTGGCACAAAGCGCGCCGTTTTCTCCGCGCAGCTGCGGATATTTTGTAATCAGATCATAGGGAAAATAAATTTCTTTGATCTCAGCGTAGAAGGTCAAATTGTTCTCTGCACAGCGATCCAAAACAGAACGCAGATAGTACCGATAATTTTTCGTAATACTGTTTCGTACCGGATTGTATTTCAGCAATTCGTCTTTTGTAAAATACTTTTCGGGAAACACAACTTTATCGATTAATTCATTGCAGTGAAATGCAATTCCCGTCATTTTGTGACGTTTTGCGAATCGAATCGCACGGTCCACATGGAACATGTTCCACATATTGATTCCGTGAATTTCCAGAATTCTCTGCTCATAGCTCGGCTCACTCATTCGGTTTTTCCTCCTTTTGGCACGCATACCTGCGCCAGTACATTTTCTACATCCGCGGCAAAACGCCGTACGCGGTCACCATCCATCACATATTCCACATTGTTGGAATATCCTTTTCCTCGCACCACAAGGTCCAGGCGCTGTGCAAGTTGTTCATACGGTGCCAGTGTCTCTTGCGCGCGCTTCCTGTCCTCTTCTGAGCCGCTTTCTTCCGCGCGTTTTGTCAGCGCTGCGGTCAGAAGCTGCTGGCGGAAAATTTCCGTGTAAACCACATATACATCCAATACAAAATTCAAATATCTCTGAATGTCTGCATTCACACCCAGTTCTTCCGGGTGTACCAATTCTCGCAGACTTTTGGCCAACTCCACCGCTTCGTCCTTTTCACGCATCATAATTGCGATATTTTCATCTGTTGGCTGCACTTTCTGCGAAGCACCCTTGTCCCAGTGGTCCCGGGTGTGCTGCACCGTCATGATAAAATAGGTCAGAAAATATCGATCGAACATCTGTGCATTCCGGTTAAACACATGCCCGCGGACATAAATACTCTTTTCGAGAATTTTCCAGGACCGCTGCATCAGTTCCCGCAAAACCGGCAGCGCCTGCGGAGAAGTCGGTACACACGGCTGCTGCGGGCACGCATCGTATTCCAGCGGACTCAGCAGGCCGAATTTCAACCAGGCCTGATATGCTTCGTCCAAATTCATGTTTACATCCTGACTGAGCATTGCGCCTGCAATCAGGTTAAACAGATTGAAGGAATTAAATGTACTTCCCATCAACAGCCGCTCCCAATCGGTGCGCAACATCACGCCGCTTGCTCCCTTCGCAAGATAGCGCTGCATTCTTCCCTGCATATCCTCTGCCACGCTGCACGGAAGAATGCCGAGGCCAAAATACTGTCCCCATGTATCGTACTCAATCCACTGCGTCAGACCGCCGCAGTTGCCCACCGTGGGATTATCCGGAAAGGTCGGGTAATAGTCATGAGGCACTTTTTTCAGCGCCATGATAATCTTTTCCGAAACATCCCGCGCGGCATCCACCATGGCATACTGATGGTCCGCAGTATATGAAAAATCACGCACAATCAACTTTTTCCCTGCCGCATCCAGGGGACGGAACATCGCTCCAATCAGCTCGCGATACCAACGCTCCATATCATAGCCGCGGCATCGTTCACAGGTACATTTATTGGCAGCCAAAGACACCATACTCTCCCGGGTTCCCGCGCTGACAATCACACCGGACACCTTCGGAAAACGTTCGACAAACTCGCGGATCTTTTCTTCAAGGAACTCCCACCAGAAGGGGTCAGTCGGGCATACAGCGCCATTTTCATGGCGGAGATGCGGAAATTCTGACAGGATCTCATGAGGATAATAAATCTCTTTTACCTCGACGTAAAACTCCAGCCCCGCGTCGGTAATTTTGTCAATGATGTTATGCAGATAGTATTTATAATTTTTTGTATCTCCGTCCCGGTTGTTGTATGAGAGAAGCGAGACGTTGGGAGAAAAATATTTGTCCGGTTTAATCGCCCGGTCAATAATATCGTTGCAGTGAAAAATAATACCGGTCAAATCAAACTTTTTTGCAAATTCAATGGCCCTCTGCACATGATAACCATTCCACATGTTGGTCCCATGGATTTCCAAAAGCCGATCTTTGTAATCGGGGTTCTGTTTCATAACGTTATCTCCTCCTGCGGTTCCTGCAGAATCCGTTCTGCGTCTGCCGCCAGCAGTTTCATGCGCTGAACATTCAGCAACCAGTAAACGATTTGCGGATAATCGTCATCGCCCTCTGCCAGCATTCTTTCCGTGCGGGTACAAACGTCAAGCAAAGCTTTTATGGCCTGCTTTGCTGCAAACCGATTCGTCTCAGTCCTGTCTCTTTCAGCCAAAAGCGTTAAAAACACGACATCGCAGCTGTGTTTTCCAATTTCCACATATTGGCGATACAGAGCAAGCAGCTTGTCGATCTGACAGATGGTTGTTTCCGAAAATTCGCATTCTTCCGGAGCAAGAAGTCCACGCAACTCTTCAACCTGCTCCAATGCCTGTTGTTTTTCCCGACGAATTTCTAAAAGGTTCTCCTCTTTTGCCGGATCAAGCCTTTGGGAAGCCCCCGGCTCCCAATCATCCCGACCGTGGACCTTTACCATCATTTTGAAGGCTTTGTCCAAAGAATCCGGGAACATATTATCCTCACAGAACCAGTGATCCCTTACATACACTGTTTTGCGCATCACCTGCCAGCTGGCCTGCATAAATGTACGCATATGCTTCCACGCTGCCGGATTTTTAGGCGCTGATGGCTCCGGCAAGTAGGAGCCACTTTGCAGCGAATCAATCCAGCCGCGCATTCCCCACATCTGATAAACGGAATCCAAATCGGCATCTGCGTTTTGTGCCAGTCTTCCCGCCGCATACAAATTGAGCATATTGCAACTGTTGAAGGTGCTGTTTTCATACATACCTTCCCAGTCTGTGCGGAACCAAACGCCCCGTACGCCTTTGGTACGGCAAAAGCGCATTCTCTGCTGCAGATCCTCCGCAATGCTCACCGGAAAAAATCCCGCGCCAAAAAACTGTCCCCAAGTATCAAACTCCACATATTCTCTGTGCTTGGTCGTACCAATCTTTGGATTATTGGGAAATGGTGGATAATAATCATGGGGCGTATTTTTCAGGGCGACAATCACATCCGGCGCCGCCTTTTCCGCAGCCCGAAGCAGGGTACTCTGTGCTCCCTTGGTGAATGTGAAATCCCGCACAATCAAAGGGATCCCATGCTTTTTTAAGGGACGATACACTGCACTGAAAAGGTTGCAATACCACTGCTCGGCATCCATACTGCGGCATCTCTCACATCCACAGGGATTTTGTCGTGTCATGGACGTCCGGCTTTCATGAGTACCTGCACTGAGGATTACTCCGCTCAATTCCGGAACTCTTTGGCACAGTTCTTCCACGCACGCTTCAATGTATTCCGGCCAAAAAGGATGCGATGGACATACCACTGCATTTTCCGGGTTCATCAAAAAAGGGTACAATTCCGGTATTTCATCCGGGTAGAAAATTTCTTTAAAGTTCAGATAAAAACCGATTCCTCGCCGCTTGGCACGGCGCGCTACAAGGTTGATATAGTTCTGATTGTTTTCAATGTCAAAATAGCGCAAAGCCGAAAATTTTTCCCACATAGTTTTGACGGTAACATATTTTTCCGGCAGCACCAGTCGATTCATCATGTCGCTTTGGTGAAAAATGAGCGCGTTAAAGCCATTTTCCGCCATAAAAGAAATTGCACGATCTACCTGGGCCAACTGCCACATACGGCTGCTGTGGATTTCCAGGCCGACAAAGTCAAAATCTCTTTCCATCTCTTTTCCTCATGATTTTGGCGCATTTTAAAACAGGGCCGCCGAATTTTATCCGACAACAAAAATCCAGCAGCCCTGTTTTCAATTTACATTACTCAATTATCACGTGTTGCTCTATCACTCGAGCAGACGATCGCCCAGTTCCTCGTAGATCTCAGTGTAGCGAGCCACAGAGTCCGTCCAAGTCTTTCCAAACTCTTCATGATCCTGGAACTCCACGTTGAATCCGTAGTTTTCGATGGCCTCTTTCACTTCCGGCATATCCAGCGCAGCCTTGTAAGCGTCCTCATAGTATTTGATGACCTCATCCGACACACCCAGAGGAGCGGAATAGCCATGGAAGAAGCCGTTCTGCAGCCAATCATAACCCTGTTCTACAGAGGTAGGAACATCTTTGTAGATTTCACTGGTCAAACGCTCATCGTCCAGCACTGCGATGGCGCGCAGGTCACCGGATTTCACATATTCCTGACCGTCGGAAGGAGCCTGAACCGTCACTTCGGCATGTCCGCCCAGCAGAGCAGCGATGGAAGAAGCGCCGCCGTCATAGATAACTGCCGAAATATCTCCGCCATTCTTTAGTGCAAAGTATTCCAGTTCCCAGTGCGTCTGGCCGCCACGGTTGTTCGCTGCCATGACTACGTCACGAGACAGGATAGCATCTTTCAGATCGTCCAGATTCTGGATATCGCTGTCGGCACGAACATACACTACATACGGTGCATAGCCAATCTGGCACAGCGGCTGCAGCTCTTCATAATAGACATAAGGAGTCTCTGCATTCAGGCAGTTTACAACAACCGCGGAGTTGGTATTGCCAATGGTCAGGCCGTCCGGTTCCGCCTGAATCAGCTCAGAGAAGCCGATGGCACAGCCACCACCGGAAATGTTATTGACCACCATCGGAGTAGCGAAGCAATCTGCCGCATCGGTGGTAAACACACGAGCCAGCAGGTCGGAAGATCCACCCGGAGCATATGCAACAATCACGTTTACGTCATCGTCGGGAGTCCAGGATGCCTCCTGTGCTGTGGAAGACCCACCTGCGGTAGAGCCCGCCGAACCTGTGCTTGTCGTTTCGCTTGAGGAGCTCCCGGAGCACCCTGCAAGAGCCAGGGTCACGCACAACGACATGAGAACTGCCAATACCTTTTTCATTTTACGACCTCCTAAAAATTAAATGATTTCTTTTTAAGCAGAATGGTTTCTGCCTTAATTACTTCATTCAAGCCTGCTCATTCGGCGTTTCCGCCTTTTCCGGCGATGCTTTTTTCTTCGCAAAGAATTCTTTTATGCTCTTGCCAAACGAGACCACCATGACGATCAGTGCAATCGCCAGAATCACCGCCGCAATCGGTCGATCCAACAGCGCTGTCAGCAAGTGGCCTTTGTACAACGTCATTGTTCCGAGGAAGGAATCTTCCAGCGTACTGCTCAGGAACAGCCCCACTGCCAATGCAGCCATATTGTAACCGCAAGCGCTCAGGAAAAATCCGATCATACCCGTAACAACCATGATGCCCATGTCAAATACACTGTTGTTGATTGCATAACCGCCCGCAAAGGTAATAAAGGTAATCAGCGGCATCAAAATGGAAAAGTCCACTCGAAGCAGGCTCGCCCAAACACCAACCAGCGGAAGGTTGATAATGAGAAGCACAACATTTCCGATAAACATGCTTGCAATCAGCCCCCAGAACAAATCCGGATGTTCTGTAATAAACATGGGACCAGGGGTAATTCCATGCACCATAAAGGCACTCATCAGCAGCGCCATAGATGCATTGAAGGGAAGGCCCAGGCTGAGCAGCGGAACCATGCCCGCATACATCGCGGCATTATTTGCAGATTCAGGGGCGGATACACCCTGAAGAATACCGGTGCCAAACTCTTCCGGATGTTTGCTCAGCGAACGCTCCATGCCGTAAGCAAAAAACGTTGCCAATGTAGAACCAGCACCAGGCACCAAGCCTACCAGGAAGCCTATGATGGAGCAGCGTCCAATGGTTTTGTACACTTGCTTGAAATCGCTTTTTGTGGGGAACTGGTCTTTCATTTTAAACTCCATGACCTGTCCCTGCTCTTCTCTGGTACAGATCGCACCTACCAGTTCCGTAATGCCGTAAACGCCCATGATGAAGGTAACAAAGCTAATGCCTTTGTACAGGTCGATCACACCATACGTAAAACGCAGCGTTCCATACAAATCATCCAAACCGACGCACCCGAGCACAACGCCCAGACAAACAACGATCAACCCTTTCAACTGATTCTTGCCGGAAATCGTAGTCAGAAGAATCAACCCGAAAATCACAATTGCGAAAAATTCTACCTTACCGAAGCTCAGTGCTACTTTCGCCAGTGCGGATGCTGCAAATGTAAGACCAATCAGGCCAACCATACCACCGCAGAACGAACTGATGGCCGCAATGCTCAGGGCCTTTCCGCCTTTTCCCTTTTTGGCAAGGGGATGGCCGTCAAAACAAGTAACAATACTGGTCGCCTCTCCGGGGATATTCACAAGAATGGACGTAATAGCGCCGCCGTACTGAGAACCAAAATAAATGCCGGAGATCATAATCAGCGCACTCAAGGGATTCATTCCGTAAGTAACGGGAAGAAGAATCGCCACTGTTCCGGAAATTCCGAGGCCGGGCAGAACACCAATCAGAGAACCCAAAATGCAGCCAATGATTGCACAAAAAATATTGGTCACGGTGAGACAATCAAGGAATCCCTGTCCCAGCAAAGCCAAAGACTGAAGCATATTCGTTTTCCCCCTCTCTTAAAACCAGCTTGCCCCGGGCAGCGGTACATTCATGGCATATGTGAAAATTGCCCACACAATCACACTGAAAACACCTGAAATCAGAATCGGCTTTACCACGCCTTTGCGTCCGGTCAGTTTCAGCATGGCAAAAAGACAAATAAAGGTATCCACCGCAAATCCGATTTTTTTAACAAGGAATACATACGCAATGCAGATCAGCATGTACAGAAGCCATTTCAGCCAATTCACATCTTTCAATTTTTCCGGGACTTCATTTTTCTTAAACATCTCCAATACCAGATTGATCAGGGAAAAGATGATCAATCCTGCAGAGAAAACGGTCGGAGCAAAGCCGCCTTTCGGGCTGGAAAAGGTGCCGAATTCCAAATCTTTCAGAGACGTCACAAATGCCAAAATCCCCAGCAGCAGCAAAAATGCTGCAACGATTTTGTTAGTCCAGGGCAAAATCTTATTTTTCATTTTCCTCTCTCCTTTCAAGGGCTCAGCCAGCTTCTCCTTTGCGTTTTGTCTTAAAGTGTATCAATTTTCGCTTGGCACATTGCTCCAGCGTATTGGCCAGGATATAAAGATCATCAAAGGTTTCTTTCTCCACGGGAACGCAAAATAATTCTCTGCATTTGGCCGTATCCACAAAAAGAATGTATCGATCGTCGTACCAGTACTGCCCGCGGATTGCTTTATACGGAAGATGAAGCACCGGCTCTCTTTCGCGGTCGATCAAAAATTCTCTTGCCTGAAACGTCAATTTGACATGTGTATCCTGATGCCGCGCCATCACTTCCAGAAGCTTGGGCTTCAAGTACAGGGTATACATCAACAGCACCAGGAACAAAATCAGGATCAGAATGCTGAAAATCAAAAGTGGAGTTACCATTTCCCCGCTGTCCACTACAAGCGCCAAAAGACAGGTCATGCCCGCGGCAAACAATACACTCAAAGCAATTCTGGGAACGTTCAGGATTCGCGCCAGCAGCGTTTTCATCACTTCGGTATCTTCCTGCGTCGTCTTAACATAAAATTGAAGCTGACTTTTCCCTTTTTCCACAATCGCCTACTCCTTGTATCTCATTTCACTGTTTTTCCGGAGTCGATCATAATGACTGCTCCATTCACAAAATCAGCCGCACTGGACGCTAAATAAACAGCAGCGCCCACATAATCATCCACTTTTCCCAACCGTCCATATGGATGATTACGAATAACGGCTTCCTTCTTTTCAGGGTTTTGGGCATAGTAGTCTTTCGTGAAATTTGTTTCAGTAGCCGTTGGTGCAATACCGTTGACTTGAACATTGCAGGGGGCCCATTCGATTGCCAACCCTTTCACCAGCGCTGAAAGGCCCGCTTTACTGGCGCTGTAGGCTGTGAAATTCGCACCGAACCGATAAGCGCCAGTGGAAAGCACCTCAATGACCTTGCCCGATTTCTGCCGGCACATCTGTGCGCCTGCTGCTCTTAAAAGCATCGCTGCACCATTTAAATTCACATTGATGACCGTTTCCCATTCCTGACGGCTCATCTCAAGGAACGGCTTTCGATTGGTTACTGCAATACTGTTCAGCAGGATATCCAGCCGCCCATGGCGGGAGATGATTGTCTGAATCATTCTTTCAAGGAAATCTTCATCCAAAAGATCTCCCCAAAAAGTTTCCACCTCAAATTCGCATGCTTCCATCTCCTGCTTTTGCGCGGCAAGTCTTTCCTGACTGGCGTCAAACAGAACAATGTGCGCGCCATAAGAAGCCATTGCTTTTGCACAGGCCGCCCCAATATCACCGCCACCGCCTGCAATCAGAGCAACTTTTCCATCCAAGCAAAACATATTTTTCAATGCATCTGCCGTCATCTTGTTCGCTCCTGTTCTTTTTAAACTTTTACGTTTTCCGGTTTTCCTGTCAGCCAAGCCTCCAAGTTATGGAAAACAATCTCTGCACGTCGATTCATCGATTCTTCGGAAGCAAACGCGATATGCGGCGTAAGAAGCGTATTGGGCGTGTGCATCAGCGGATGATCGGACGCCAAAGGCGGCTCATTCTCAAACACATCAATCGCAGCACCTGCCAACCGTCCGCTGTTCAACGCATCTGCCAGTGCCTGTGTATCCACGACACCGCCGCGCGCAACGTTGATTAGAATCGCACCAGCTTTTGCCAAGGCAAGCTGCTCTTTTCCAATCAGTCCCCGTGTACTGTCATTCATGGGACAATGCAGAGAAATAATATCACTGCGCTGCATCAGTTCCTTTAAGCTGACACTTTCCACATAATCAGGCGTTTGTTTAGGCCGCGGCATATAGGCCAAAATTTTGCATCCAAAGCCGTGGAACAGCTGCGCAGTATAACTGCCGATTGCGCCGAAGCCCACAATTCCAACCGTTTTGGTACCAAGTTCGCACCCAAGAACCGGATCCGCTGCTTTCCCGTCACGGCAGCGCGCCTCATTTTCACGCACACGGCGCAAAAGTGCAATCGCATTTCCAACTGCCAGTTCCGCGACTGTACTGGTAGAATAACCTGCCGCATTACAAACGGTAATTCCATGCTCTCTTGCATAATCCGTATCCACATGATCAATTCCGGTAAATCCAACATCGATCATTTTAAGATTTTTGCAATGAGAGAGGACATCGCGCTTCAAAGGCATATTGGCGAGAACAATAACGTCCGCATCCTGTGCATGCTGAATCTGCTGTTCTGCAGCTGCTCGTTCATACGCCTCAAACGTATGTCCTGCCTTCAAGAGCGGCTGTACCAACGCATCCAGCTTTTCTTGGGAGACCCGCAGAGACTCCAGCAACACGATTTTCATGAAACTCTCCTCCTTTTAAACCCGACCAATCTCATCGTAATCTGTTTGTGCCAGATGCTTGCAGAGGTTTTCACGTACGGTCGCAACACGTTCTCCATCCAGCACTACATAAACCATGTAATAATATTCTGTGGTCTCGAAGAGCTCGTTCAATTTGCGGGACATCTCCGTTAACCCGTTCAGTGCATTTTCCAGCAGCGGTTTTGCCCACAGTTCATCTTCTCTCTTCCGCTTTTCTTTCGGAAGCATAAAATAACGCGTCAGGAAAATTCCGTATGTAATGTAGCGGTAGGCCTCCACGTACAGTTGATCACACGAAATGGTATACCGAACAAACCGCTTGCCTTCGCTGTTCAGTCCGTCGCCTAAATCATCGGCACTTTTTACTGCTTGGCGGATCAGTTCCAAGGCCTGATCTTTTTCTCGCAAAATACTTTTCAGGTTCTCTACATTTTCCACGTCCAACGCGGTTGCTTTGCTTGGCAGCCAGTCTTTCAGGCTGTTTTTCTCTTCCGCCAGCCACATACCATGTTCGATGCTGGCCGGGAATTCAGAGGAATCCGTAAATACACAATCGTGCACATAAGCAGTTCGTCTCAAAATCTCGAATGTGTTTCCATATACATTCATTACCTGCTGAATGGCCTGCCGCCGTTCAGGGATCGAAATGTTATCCGCATAAAATTTTCTGTAGCACAGCCAGCGGTCATACGCTTCCTCTGCAGGGGCGTTCAAATCGCGGTTGGTCTGCGCCACCAAAAACAGATTCAGCAAATTAGGCGTTTCAAAAACAGCATGTCCGTCGATGCCTTCCCAGTCAGTCCGTACAAGGAGACCTGAAACCCCATTTTCTTTGGCAAAGCGGAAACGATAACGAATATCCTCTGCCATAATGGAAACGCCGATGCCCTGCCCATAGTACTGTCCCATGGTGTCGTACTCTATCCACTGCTGGCGTCCCGGCATTTTTCCAATACGAGGATTGTGAGGGAAGGTCGGGTAGTAATCATGCGGCGTGTTTTTCAAAGAGAAAATAATATCTTTCGGGAGCTGATCCATTGCCTCGGAAATATCCTTGTGCGCTGTTGAATCAAAGACAAAATCACGAATGATCAGCTTTTTCCCTGCTGCATGAATCGGCTCATACATTGCCATAATCACATCTTTGTGCCAGTCGGAAGCTTTTTTCTTCTGGCAGAGTTCACAATTGCAGCGATTGCTTGCAAAAGAAGTTTTGCTTTCTCCCGTTGCCGTAGAAGTAATGATTCCCGCGATATCGGGGAAAGTGGCAAACAGCTCCCGGTATTTGAAATTCACATATTCCAGCAAAAACGGTTCGCTGGGGCATACCGCTCCGTTTTTCCGCAGGAACGGATACAGCTCATCCATGCAATCCAAATAGTTGATTTCTTTGTTTTCAATGTAAATTTCCAGGTTGCGCTTTTTGGCCTCATGCAGGACTCTGCGGAAATAAAGGCCTTTTTTGTACGGATTGTCACGCCGGGTCGGATCGTACTTGTACATTGTGCGATATACCTGATCGTACGCTTCCGTCAGGTTGGAATACAGTTCTTTCTCTTTGGGGCCGCCTATGTACTTGGTCGGATACAAAAGCTGATCCACAAAATCATTGCGGTGAAAAGCAAGTCCGGTCATCCCGTTCTTGTGGGCAAATTCCATCGCCCTCATCACTTTTTCAAAATCCCAGGCATAATTGCTATGGATTTCAATCAAACTTGTTTCAAATAACATTTGGTTCCTCCACATTAAAAGATTCTCGGGTTGATTCCCGTTTAATGATGCTTCCTGGATACATCGTGAGCTGAGAGGCCTCTCTCCCATTCAAAACATCCAAAAGAGTTTTAACCGCTGTACTGGAAATTTGCTCAATCTGCGCATCTACACTTGTAAGTGTGGGTGTTGTATATTGTCCCCATTCCACATTGTTATATCCTATAATTTGGACCTGTTCCGGAACAGATATTTTTCTCTTTTCCATATACTTCAGCGCTTTCATCGCGATGGTATCACCGGATGCCATAATCGCCCCGATTGGCTTTGCGTTGGGATCTTGGAACATTCTGTCCAAAGCTCCTTCAACATCGCCGCCACACATCTGAATCGAATCAGCCCAAACAGGGATATTGTTTTCCAGCATTGCTTTCAAAAAGCCTTGAATCTTTAATTTGTTGCTGTACGTATCTCTTGAATATAAGTAAATGATTCTGCCTCGTTCCTGCGAACGAATCAATCCTTTTGCCGCACGATATGTCGCGTCCAAATCATCACACAATATGTTATAAATATTTGGGCCTTCCACATGACCATTGACGCATATAACAGGAATTTTTTTTGCACATTCAACGATATACCGATTGTGTTCCGAATCAGCTTCTGTATACGAGGAACTTAATAAGACAACTCCATCCACCTTTTGCCCCAGCATCATTTTCAAACGGAGCTTTTTCTCTTCAAAAGAATACCCTGTACATGACAAAAGTGAGAAATAGTGATTTGCTTTCAATATCTTCTCTACAAAAAAGACTGTACGCGTTACATACGTATTAGCTACATCCGGATACAAAATCCCAATCGTTTTTGTTTTGTTTTTGATTAGTCCCTGTGCATATGCGTTGGGCACATAATCCATTTCCCGCATCACTTGCAAAACCTTTTCCCGTGTTTTCTGCGAAACACGTGGACTATTGTTCAAAACGCGTGAAACCGTGGCCGTTGAAACGCCAGATTTTTGTGAAACATCATAAATACTGAAATTGCTCATTCTTATCACCAGCGCCTCAAATTTCTAAAAATCCATTAAAGCCCAGCAATATGAAATCGAATACATTTTATTTTTTTAATAATACAACCAAAATCCATTAACTATTTACTATATTTTTATTATACATAGACATTTTCAAAAAATCAATGTAATCGGTTACAATTTTTCGATCTTTTTTTCGTGCATCTTTTACGATTCTCTGTCCTGCCTCTGCTTTAAAAATTTATCGTAAAATCGTATTTTTTATTTTAATTTGATATTTTTGTTCCATTATGGATGCTA
Organism: Ruthenibacterium intestinale; assembly: GCF_040096265.1. Lineage (NCBI taxonomy): Bacteria > Bacillati > Bacillota > Clostridia > Eubacteriales > Oscillospiraceae > Ruthenibacterium > Ruthenibacterium intestinale. Next base: position 65,470 of record NZ_JBBMFA010000096.1, on the reverse strand, counting down.
TTGCAGTATTTTTACTTTGCGCATTATTCATCATTTTTTTGCCTCATTTTTGAGTAACCGCTTACATCATCTCTTTAAGCATCATCGTAAATGTGCCATTTTAGCGCAAAACAAAAGCTTTCTTCCCTTGCAAATGCTTTTACAGCAAGGAAAGAAAGCCTAAAAAGTTGCATCAGAAGCTAAATAAATAACAAATCATAAAACTATATATTTACGCAATTTTATGGCTCTTTTTATCCAGGCGCATCTTGTCCGAAATCATGGCGATGAATTCGGAGTTGGTGGGCTTGCCCCGCAGATTGTGGATCGTATATCCAAAATAGCTGTTCAATGTATCCACATCGCCTCGATCCCAAGCGACTTCAATCGCATGGCGAATAGCTCGTTCCACTCTGCTGGCGGTCGTATTGTTGCGTTTGGCAATTTCCGGATAAAGCCGCTTTGTTACACTGTTGATATAGTCGTGGTCTTCGACCGTCATCAAAATCGCGTCCCGCAGAAACTGATATCCTTTGATGTGCGCGGGCACACCGATTTGATGAAGAATTTCGGTGACGGTGCACTCGTCATCCACACCATGCTCCACCACCAGATCTCTTCCAACCATTGAACGAATGCGCTGCGCCATTCTCTGCGGGTCAAAGGGCTTCAAAAAATAGAACGAAAACCCCTGTTCTACCATCTCACTTTCCAGAGTATCGTCCGTAAAACTTCCGGCTACAAAAAATTTTGCATGCCCCATCGCTTTCTCATCGTAACACTGTTTTACGCTTAATGCATCCAAACCCGGCATGAAGGCATCCAACAATACAACATCCGGATTCTGCGCCTCAATCGCACTCAGCACCTTTTGCCCGTCCCGTTCGCACAGCGTTACATGAAACCCCTGTCCCGCCAGCGCCTGACGGCACTGTTCCGTAGCCGGTGCCCCAAAATCCGTCATAACCAATTTTACCTGTTCCATTGTCTGTCTCCTCCATATGGCTTTTTCTTAAACCCACGTCCTTTTTTGTGTAGGTTCGGTTTGTTTTGACATCCAAATATTACCATATATTTCCAATTAATGCAATGGTTTCCAGATAAAATTTCCATTTTTTGTAAATTCAAATTTTATGCAGCCTGCTGATTGCGCAATGCATTGTCTGCGGTTTCCAACATATTTTCAGCAAAAATCCCATATCCGCGGGTGGGATCATTGACGAACACATGCGTTACCGCCCCAATCAGTTTCCCGTCCTGAAGGATCGGACTGCCGCTCATTCCCTGTACAATACCGCCTGTCCGGTTCAAAAGCGTCTGATCGGTCACATGAAGAATCATGTTCCGATTAGGGTCATCTGATGACAACGCCACCTTTTCAATTTGTACCGAAAAATGCTGTGGTGTTTGGCCATCCAGAGTGGCAATAATCTCCGCAGGGCCTGTCTTGATTTCCTGTGCCAGCGCAAGTTCCGTGTCTGTTCCCTTCAAGTAAGCCGTAGCCTTGCCATAAACGCCTGTCTCCCCATTGACGGTAATGGTTCCTGTTGGAATCGCGGACGAAAAGCTGCCTTTCAACTCCCCGGGGCTCCCTGCACTTCCTTTGGTGACCCCGGTAATGGAAACAGGAACAATCTCGCCTTTCAAAAGCGAAATGGTCGTTCCTGTATCCACATCGTGAATAGAATGTCCCAACCCGGCAAAAACACCCGTTTCATTATCTACAAAAGTAAGGGTTCCAATTCCCGCCGACGAATCCCTCACCCACATTCCGGTGCGCCAAGTGCCGGACGAAGAATCTTTTACCGCCGTCAACATCACGCTGTGTTCTTTTCCGTCACGATTAAAAACCACTTCCGCCGGAGTACCCGCCAGATCCTGAATTGCATTGGCCACATCCTCATTGGTTCGCGTGAGATGCCCTGCTACCGACACAATCACATCGCCCATTTGAAGTCCTGCTGTTTTGGCCGGATTTTTATAACCGGTTGGGGTATAAATATCACTGAATCCAACCACCATTGCTCCATTGGCGAACATTTTTATTCCGAAGGGAGTGCCGCACACCTGAACCACACGCCGGTCCACCACCTGTGCACGAACCGTTTTTACCGGGATAATTCCACCAATGGTCAAATCGGTATTGTAGGAAGCGCCCACTGTCGTACTTGCCACTTCATTGACTCCGGAAGGAACACCGGCACGCACAAACGGCATTCCGGCAATTTGGATGCTTCCGTCGCGATTCACCAAAAACGTATCCGGAAGCAGCGTACTGATGTACAGCGCAAACACAAACAAACCCACCACGCAGCCGGACGCAATAAAGCAGCTCCATTTGATGAATTTTTCCAAAGCATTCACCCCTGCGATTGTATTTCACATCAATGTGCTTTGGTTAGTATGTGCCACTGCGCGGTCAAATAAACGGAAAGTCTCCGGCTTTTTAAGCCGGAGACTTGTTTTTCATGCGTGGTATGTCCTTACATACCGCTGTATTTCGGAAAGTCCCGTAAATGTTTGTGTCGTCTCCCCTTGAGTTACCAACAAAGTGGGGACCTGATAAATTTGATTTTCTTTCACAAAGGCGAGATTTTCTTCAGCAGAAATCGTATCGTACTCCACGCCGCTGCGATCCAGAAGTGCTTTCGCCATCGTACAATTGAGACACTTTTGGCCTGTGACCAAGGTGGGGCGCGCTGTTTGCACAATTTTTTCGTTCACGTCTGCCGACGTACTCACTCCATGCGGCACGCTTGCATGATCCATGCGATAGACTTTTCGGTCCTTGAATTCCTGCGCCTTGCCTTCATTCCAGTTCTGCACCGGACGATAATATCCGGTAATGCGGCTGTATACTTCCGTGGCCGCACCGCAAACCGGGCAGGTATACTGCTCACCCGACAGATAGCCATGTTCCCTGCAGATGGAATAGGTAGGAGACAACGTGTAATAAGGCAGCCGGTAGTGTTCTGCAATTTTTCGCACAAGACTCGCAGCTGCGCGCCAATCCGGCAGTTTCTCGCCTAAAAACGCATGGAAAACCGTGCCTGAAGTGTACAGTGTCTGAAGCGGGTCCTGAATTTCCAGTGCGGAAAAGATATCGTCGGTATACCCCACGGGCAGATGGGTTGAGTTGGTATAATAAGGCGTGCCCTGCTGGTTGGCCGTGATGATGTCACCGAACTGCGCAACATCGTGCTTTGCCAGGCGATAAGAAGTGCTCTCTGCCGGAGTTGCCTCCAAATTATACAAATCCCCATATTGTTCCTGATAGTCGGAAAGTCTCTCGCGCATGTGAAGAAGGACCGCTTTGGCAAAAGCCTGTGTCTCCGGATGAGTCAGATCTTTACGGAGCCACTTGGCATTTAGCCCCGCCTCATTCATCCCCACCAGCCCGATGGTGGAAAAATGATTTTCAAAAGTACCCAAATACCGTTTGGTATAGGGGTACAATCCCTCGTTCAAAAACTTGGTGATGGTTGTGCGTTTGATTTTTAAGGACCGAGCCGCAATATCCATCATGTGGTCCAGTTTTTTGTAAAAATCCGATTCGTCTTTTGCCAGATAAGCGATTCGCGGCAGGTTGATGGTAACGACCCCCACACTGCCAGTAGATTCGCCCGAACCGAAAAAGCCACCTGATTTTTTCCGCAGTTCCCGCAGATCCAGGCGAAGGCGGCAGCACATACTGCGCACATCGCTGGGCTGCATATCGCTGTTGATATAATTTGAAAAATAAGGTGTGCCGTACTTGGCGGTCATTTCAAACAAAAGCCGATTGTTCTCCGTGTCTGACCAGTCAAAATCCCGTGTGATGGAATAGGTGGGAATGGGGTACTGAAAGCCTCTTCCGTTGGCATCGCCTTCCAGCATAACTTCCAAAAAAGCCTTATTCACCATATCCATTTCTTTTTGGCAATCCTTGTAACAGAACTTTTGCTCCTCTCCGCCTACAATGGCCGGAAGTTCTGCCAGGTCGGACGGTACCGTCCAATCCAGTGTAATGTTGGAAAAAGGCGCCTGAGTCCCCCACCGGCTGGGCGTATTGACTCCGTAGATGAAGGATTCCACACACTTCTTGGTCTGTTCGTAAGACAGGCCGTCAACCTTCACAAAGGGCGCCAGGTACGTGTCAAAAGAAGAAAACGCCTGTGCGCCGGCCCACTCATTTTGCATAATGCCCAAAAAATTGACCATCTGATTGCACAGAGTCGCCAAATGTCGGGCTGGAGAGGAGGTGATCTTGCCGGGAATGCCGCCCAGACCTTCCTGAATCAGCTGCTTCAGAGACCAGCCCGCGCAATACCCCGTCAGCATGGAAAGATCATGCAGATGCAGATCGGCATTGCGGTGCGCCTGTGCGATCTCGTCATCGTACACCTCGCTAAGCCAGTAATTGGCCGTGATGGCACCGCTGTTGCTCAGAATCAGGCCGCCCACCGAATAAGTGACGGTCGAATTCTCTTTTACACGCCAGTCATTCACTTTCAAGTAGTCGTCCACCAGCTTCTTGTAATCCAGAATGGTCGACTTGGCCGCGCGCAGTTTTTCTCTCTGACGGCGGTACAAGATATACGCCTTGGCCACATCGGCATATCCAGCGTCACTGAGAACTTTTTCCACGCTGTCCTGAATATCCTCCACAAAAATGAAGCCATCGCGGATTTTCGGCTCAAAATCCGCTGTGACCCGCAGTGCCAGAAGTTTGATGACTCCCGGGTGCGCATTGCGATGTTGCGCTTCGAAGGCCTTTTCCATGGCTGCACATATCTTTTGAATGTCAAACGCGGCTGCCTCGCCGCTTCTTTTGCGAACCTGATACATAAAGACAGCTTCCTTTCCGGATATTTCGGACTCGGCCGAATATCTTCAGTATAGCACTGTCTTTCTAATTTATCAATATATATTGATAAAGTTAATTTTATAACGCAATATATTGTGTTGTCATCCTCGTGCTTGCGCGTTTGGGATCCATTGCCGCAGCGTCTGCAGCAAATGTGCCAGTCCCTCTTGGTCAAAGGGGGTCAGGCTTTGGTCCGGCACCTGTTGTGAGCAGACAAAGTTCTGCAAAAAGTACCGATTCGCCCCCCGCAGCCAGCGTCCGATCTCGTCCATGCTCATCTCATCGTGCAGCTCGCGTGCCACCGTGGTTCGGAACTCATATTCCACTTCACCGGACAAAAGGAACGCTGCACTCCTCTGAACCTGCTGAAAAGGTGCTCGGTCCCAGCCGATGGTTTCAGCATATCGATCCGGACTGTTTTTGATATCCATCGCCACACAATCCACTAAGCCACTGTGCACAACCCGCTCCAAGCGATCCGGAAAGCTTCCGTTTGTGTCCAGCTTGATGCGATACCCCAGTTCCCGGATGCGCATCAGCAGATTTTCCGTCTCCTGCCAGAGCAGAGGTTCTCCGCCCGTCAGACACACGCTGTCCAAAACACCCACCCGGCTTTTTAGAAAGGCGAAGAACTCCTCCTGACGCAGTGGCGGGGCCGCTGTGTGCAGCGGGATCAATTCACTGTTGTGGCAAAACGGACACCGGAAATTGCAGCCCTGCACAAATACCGTACAGGCCACATGCCCGGGATCATCCAGCAATGTCAATTTCTGCAAACCAATCAGTTCCATTGTTCCACATCCTTTGTTTCACTATACGACGCGCAGAAGGCGCTGTCAACGACGCAACAAATGACGAACGCGGCGCGCCATCTCCATGATTACCGGTCCCGCCAGCACCGCCGCAAACACGATGAGAAGATCTTTTCCCAACACCGGCGCTGTGCCGAAGAATCCCTGAAACAGCGGCAGATAAACGCTTATTGCTGTACAGAGCAGCGAAAGGCTTGCCGCCCCCAGTAAAGCAGGGTTGCCGCCGAAGTGCAGGCCCTCGCCCCGGCACTCAAAAATGTGCAACATCTGAGAAAACACAATGGTCATAAAACAGGCGCTTCGCGCCAGAGTAATATCTCCTCCGCGATACAAAACGGCCCAGTACGCCCCGCAGGAGGCCAGCCCCAGCATGGTGCCGCGAACGAGAATGGTGCGCGCCAGGCCGTGCGCAAACAAGCCTTCTTCTTTCGGGCGCGGCGGGCGGTCCATAATATCTTTAGCCGGCGGTTCCATGCCCAGTGCAATGGCCGGAAGCCCATCTGTAAACAGATTTACAAGCAGGATCTGAATGGGCAGCAACATGACAGGCAACCGCAGAAGCATTCCAAACAGCATCCCCAAAACTTCTCCCAAATTGGAAGTCAGCAAAAAGCGAATGAAGCGCCGAATGTTTTGGTAAATGACCCGGCCCTCCTCCACTGCTGCCACAATGGTCGCAAAATTATCGTCCAAAATAATCACGCTGGAGGCTTCCTTTGTTACATCGGTTCCGGTAGCCCCCATGGCCACCCCGATATCCGCTTCTTTCACTGCAGGCGCATCGTTTACACCGTCTCCGGTCATGGCCGTGATCTGCCCCACCGTTTTGTATGCCCGCACAATGCGCAGTTTATGCGCCGGTGACACACGGGCGTATACGGCCGTGCGCATGCACACCCGACTCAACTGCTCATCGGACATGGCATCCAGTTCCGCTCCCGTCAGGACGCCGTCTCCCGGCCCGGCGATCCCGGTCTGTCGCGCAATTGCCAATGCTGTATCCCGATAATCCCCGGTAATCATAACCGGCTTGATCCCTGCGCTTCGGCACTTTCTTACAGCCTGCTTCACCTCGGGACGAGGAGGGTCCTGCATCCCCGCCAATCCAAGAAAACACAGTTCCCTCTCGCCCTTCTCCGGCGTACGGCTGACGGCAAAGCCTAAAACCCGCAGCGCGCTTTTTGCCATAAGTGCCATGGCGTTTTCAACTTCTCTGCGTTCTCTCTGCCCAAGTTTCCGAACTCCCTGTGCTGTGAGGATCGTCGTGCATTTTTCCAAAAGAACGTCCGGTGCGCCTTTACAACAAAGAGTCTCCCCCGCCCGATCCCGCACTGTCACGCTCATGCATTTTCGTTTGGAATCAAAGGGCGCCTCGGAAACGATCGTGCGGGTGCGCATCAGCTTTGCACGCGTTACACCCGCTTTGGCTGCCGCTACCAGAACAGCCGTCTCGGTGGGATCCCCCTCCACGCGGTACTCTTTTCCCTGCAGCTCAATGTGCGCACTGGAACACAAGACACCCGTCTCCAGCAACGTCTCAATCGCAGACAGGTCCACTGCGCGTCCGCCTTCAGTAATGGAACCTTTTGCGCTGTACCCGGTTCCTGAAACATCGCAGTTGTGCCCGGGAGTCCAGATGCGCTGTACCGTCATTCGATTTTGCGTGACGGTTCCGGTTTTGTCCGTGCAAATCACGCCCGCACATCCCAAAGATTCTACTGCATGCAGTTTTCGAATCACCGCCCCCCGGCGCAAAATGCGGCCTACACTCAACGCCAGTGTAATGGTAACGATGGCCGGCAAGCCTTCCGGAATGGCCGCCACAGCCAGTGAAACTCCGGTGAGCAGCATCTCCAAAAAGCCGTTGCCCTGCAGGAACCCCAGAAAAGCTACAGCCAGGCAGATCAGTACACAGGCCGTGGCCACAAATCCGCCCAATTGCTTCAGTTTTCGCTGCAGCGGCGTTGGATCTTCGGCTGCTTCCTGCATCAATCCCGCAATTTTCCCCATTTCCGTTGCCATGCCGGTGGATGTTACCTGCACCTCACCCCGGCCTTCGGTCACAATGCACCCCATGAACAATTTGTCGCCGTCTTTTTTCTCCACCGGCAGACTCTCTCCGGTCAGCATCGACTCATTACAGGACAAACGTGTCCCACTTTTCAAAACGCCGTCCGCTGCAATCTTATCGCCGGCTTCCAGAAGCAGGAGATCTCCCGGCACCACTGTGCGGGCGCTGATCGTTTTCTCCATTCCGCCGCGGCGCACACGAGCTGTGGGAGCACTGAGCTCCTTGAGCGCTTCCAGCGTTTTTTCTGTTCGATACTCCTGAAAAAAGCCCATCAGCGCATTCATCAATACAATGATAATAATCGTGACGGCTTCGCTTCCCTGCCCCATCAGCAGCGAAATCAGCGTCGCCGCCGCTAAAATCAGGATCATTACATCTTTAAACTGTGAGAAAAACATGGAAGCGATTCCCGGCCCCTGCCTTCCGGTCAGACGATTCTCCCCCACCTGCCCCAGACGAACGGCTGCCTCTGCATCCGTCAAACCTCGCTCTGTCTGCCGCATACCTTACTTCTCCCCTTTTTTGGCAGACCTGCCTGCCTCTTTTTCTTCTATAAAAGGTATGTGACGGAGCCAGGGGCTATTCCTGTTTTCCCTTTACCAAAACTTTAAGGATTTTTTTCGAAAAAGATGAAGACAAGCGACCGGGTATTTCGTATTATAGGTACAAGCAAATAAACACAACGATAGGGCGCCTTATCGCGGTGTTTCAGCATAAATGAAAACGACAGCTGAACGGGCTGTCCGGAAAGGAGCTTGTCTTCTATGACATTTCTTGTTTTTACCCGTATTGTTATGATTTGCAGCATTCTTCTGGGAATTTATGCTCTGTACTTTGGCGCAATCGCACTGGTGGGCCTGTTCCGGCGCACAAAAGCAATTCCGGCGGCCGCCCCTCAAAAAAAGTTTGCCTGTGTCATTGCCGCGCGCAATGAAGCACTTGTAATTGGAAATCTGGTGGACAGCCTGTATGCGCAGAACTACCCTGCGGACCTGTTTGAAGTAATCGTAGCTCCCAACAACTGCACAGACGAAACCGAGGCCATTGCCCGGCAGCACGGAGCGCGCATTTTCCTTGCGCAGGGAACCATCCGCAGCAAGGGAGAAGTTTTGACCCAGATTGTTGATGACGTTCTTCTTCGCGAAAACTTCGATGCCATGTGCGTATTTGATGCGGATAATCTGGTAGATCAGAATTTCCTGCAGCGTATGAATGACGCGCTTTGCAACGGCGCACAGGCAGCTCAGGGATTCCGCGATTCCAAAAACCCCGAACAAAGCGCTATTTCGGGATGCTATTCCATCTGCTACTGGATGCTGAACCGCTTTTATAACGGTTCCCGCGCCACACTGGGGCTTTCCTCTCTGGTCAACGGAAGCGGATTTGCCGTCACCACCGACTTGCTGCGAAAACTGGGCGGATGGCACACCTGCACCATGACTGAAGACTATGAGTTCAGCGCGCAATGCGCCATTGCCGGCGGTCGTGTGGATTTTGTTCCCGATGCTGTGATTTACGACGAACAACCGCTGACATTCGTACAGAGCTGGCGTCAGCGCCGCCGCTGGACCACCGGCAGCCTGCAGGGGCTTCAAACCTACGGCAGCACGCTGTTCCGGGAAATGATTTTGCGCCGCAGCATCGTTTGCCTGGATATGTATTTGACGTTTTTGACCCCCTTCGTCCAGCTGGCCGGAGCAGTGCTGGGTCTGGTGGGCACCATCCTTTTGCTGATGGGCAAAGGCTTTGTGATCGGAAGCATCTTCTTCAACGGTGTTGTTGCCGCTTTGATCCTCACCCTGGGTGGCATGCTGCTGAGCTGCCTTGGCACGGCCGCCGCCGCCACCGTTACCGTTCTACTCAAAAAAGAAAACCTGCACGGAATGGGCTGGGGCATCGCCGCTTTCTGGATGTTCGCGCTGAGCCATATGGTTTTGACACTTTTGAGTTTCGTCAAGCAGGAAAATGTCTGGCGCCCCATTGCGCACACCAGCGTAAAAACAATGGACGATATCGCAAAAAGTCATTGATTCAAAAAGAGAGCCGACAAAGTCGGCTCTCTTTTTTTAAAACAGCCGGAGCAACCCGCTCCGGCTGTTTTTTCAGCCACGGCTGAACCGCGCCAGAAATTCTTTTGTTTTTTCATTGCGCGGGTTTTCAAAAATGTCTTTCGGAGTACCCTCTTCGCAGATCACACCGTCCGCCATATACACCACATGGCTGGAAACATCCCGGGCAAATGCCATTTCATGGGTAACCACAATCATCGTCAGCCCTTCCCGTGCCAGCTGCCGCATGACATTCAGCACTTCTCCCACCATCTGCGGATCCAGTGCGCTGGTCGGTTCGTCAAACAGAAGTACCTCCGGCTGCATGGCCAGTGCACGCGCAATGGCCACACGCTGTTTCTGTCCGCCGGAAAGCTGGTGCGGCTTGGCATGGATGTACTGCTCCATGCCCACTTTTTCCAAAAAGGACACCGCCGTCTGCCGCGCCTCTTCCCTGGACTTTTTTAACACCTTTACCGTTCCAGCCATGCAGTTTTCCAAAACCGTCATATTGCTGAAAAGGTTAAAGCTCTGAAAGACCATTCCCACTTTGGAACGGTATTCACACGGATTGCTGCCGCGGGCCGTAATGGGGCGGCCATGAAACAAAATTTCACCGCTTGAGGGCCGTTCCAAAAGGTTGATGCAACGCAGCAAAGTGGATTTTCCGGAACCGGATGCGCCGATCACACAGGTGACATCCCCTTCGTTGACATTGAAATCCACGTCTTTCAGCACCTGATGCGTACCGAAATTTTTCGACACGTGCTTCACTTCAATGATCGGTTGACTCATTTGGAATGTCCTCCTTTACGGGAACGGCGACCGCCCGATCGCTTGCCTGCCAGCACGTCGCTGACTTCGGCCTGTTGTTCCTGAATGCGATAATCGCTGTTGGGTTCTTTCGGGTTCTTTTTATACCGGTGCATGCCTTCGCCCGGTACCAGCGGATCGGCCACAGCCAGATCAAAGTTCTCCGGGCCATCCATCATTTTCTCCAGCGCACGAAGCAGAACCGAAGCCGTCAGCGTCATGGTAAGATATCCGAGCATCTCAATGACGGCCGACGGAAAGTACAGATACGTTGCTCCCGTCACACCGCGATGAACCGCGAAAAACTCTGTGAAGGAAATAATGAACATGACCGAGGTATCTTTGATGTTGATAATGAAGTTATTGCCGATCTGCGGCATGATGTTGCGCAGAGCCTGCGGCAGGATCACGCTGGTCATCGTCTGGAAATGGTTCATACCGATGGCTTTGGCGCCTTCGGTCTGGCCGGGGTTCACCGAGATGATTCCGCCGCGGACAGACTCTGCCATGTAAGCGCCGGTATTGATCGAAACGACCAAAATGGACGCTGCCCATACACTGTTGAACTGCATGGCTCCATCGGTCAGATACGGAAGGCCGTAATAGCAAAACACCGCTTGCAAAATCATTGGCGTACCGCGGAAAACTTCCACATAAATGCGAACCACTGCGCGAATCAGCTTCAAGAAGAAGCGTTTGAGCAGAGGGTCTTCCTGCTCACAGGGAATCGTATTCAAAATACCGCAGCAAAGTCCGATCAGGCAGCCGATGGCCGTTGCCACCAATGCCAGAAGCAGCGTATCGAGCATTCCTCTGAGATAGGAGCCGCCGTAAGTGCTCCACAGCTTTACAATATCATTGCCCAGCTGAACCATTCTTTCCATACTTGTTCCTTCCCCTCAGGATCAGCCTTCGGAAATGGGCTGAACCGAAATGGCCTGTGCCATCAGATCATTGAAGTCATCTGCCGTCATGCCAGCCAGCACACCGTCAATGGCTTTCTTCAGTTCTGTGTTTCCTTTGCGCATGGAGATACCGATGTTGATATCGCCCTCATCCACGACAAAGTTGTCGTCGCTGTCGTTAAAGTCCAGCAGGACCATGTCGGGATAAGCCTGCAGCGCACCCTGAGCGGTGGGCATATCGGTGCAAACAAAGTCCACCGTGCCGGTTTCCAGCGCCATCAGCATGGCCGGAGCAGATTCCGCAGCGGTTTTGATTTCCGCGCCTTCAATCTGCGGCAGGCAGGTATCGTACCAAATGGTTGCAATCTGCGCCGTTCCGGTGGCACCAGCCAGGTCCGCCAATCCCTGAGCCTGCGCATAAGGACTATCCGCTTTGGTCAGGCAAACAATCGTCGCATAGAAGTACGGGCCTGCGAAATCAACCTGCTCGCTGCGCTCCGGTGTCATGGACTGACCGGCAATGACCGCATCCACTGTGCTGGACTGAACAGCCGGAACCAGAGAATCCCAGTCAGAGCGGACGATCTCCAATTCCACGCCCAATTCTTCCGCAATCTTTTTTGCCATAATAACATCGTAGCCGTTCGCATAATCACTGGCGCCTTTGATGGGAACCGCACCGTTGGAATCATCCGGCTGCGTCCAGTTATACGGCGCATAAGCACACTCCATTGCAACGGTCAGCACACCATCCTCGAGGCCGCTCGTACCCGCGGCAGAAGCGGAAGTGCTCTGCTCCGGCTGGGAAGCAGCCGCGGAACTGGACGAAGAAGAACTGCCGCACGCAGTCAGGCCGACGGTCATAGCAGCCGCCAGCAAACCGGCCACAATGGTTCTCATATTACGATTCATAAAAATCCCTCTCCTCTTTGATCATTTGAAATACACTTTTTCTCTTTATCCCAGCGCCGGATAAACAAAAAACCATGTGGCATCCGTGAAAAGATACCACATGGTCGAAAAAAAGCAATACAAATACCCTTATTCTAACCAATGGAAGCGCTTCACAGATGTGACAGTCCGTTGCATCTTATTACAACGGTCCAACGAGAAAGCCCGGCAAAAAGCCAACTCATTTCGGCGGCTGATGCCTTTCCCGCAACGGTTTTTGCCAACCGTTGGCTGCGGTACTCTTCATCCTCCGCGCCTCAACCATTTGATTTTTTTGTATCATAGCATGCACCCGGATTGTTGTCAACCAAAAACAGAATCTTTATACATTCAGCCGAAAAAACAACATCCGTCCGGAAAAAGATTTGTTACAATCCACATACATATTTGTATATTTTTCCAAAATCAAAGCCAAAAGGAAAGTTGACCATCCTCGCATGTATGCTCCAGCAAAGGCGGCACTTTCTGCAAGAAACGCAATGCAAAATCTGTATCCATCAACCAGGGACGAACCTGTTCCTGCGTCAAAACAAGCGGCATGCGGTCATGGATGTCCCGTACCGAGGCATTGGGCGCCGTTGTCAAAACAGCAAAGTGACGTATCTGCCCCTCTTCGGTGTAAAGACCGGCAAGGTAGACTGCCGGCTGCTGCGCAAGGCGAAACAAGTAGCGATGCTTCTGTCCATCCCATTCATAAAATCCGGTTGTGGGCACCACACAGCGGTGGTGTAAAATGCTCGCTTGGAAAAGCGGGCGCTCGCAAACCGTTTCTGCGCGTGCGTTGATTGCACGCTTCCCGTTTATAACCGGAATTCCCCAATTCTGCAGACAAACGCGAATTTTCGCACCTTCCGCCACCAAAACCGGCGCATCAGTCCCCGGACTTACCTCTCCTCCGCTCCAGCCGCCTGCCCGGGCCGCAATCGTCTGCAAAAGATTCGATGAACCCGGTAGAAACTGATATCTGCTGCACATAACTTCTTCTCCCCGCGCAAGGCTGTTTGGATGCGCCCAACGATTTCTTTTGCCCCAAATGCTGTATCTATTATACCACAAAAAAGCACTGCACTATGTATAAAAAATGCGCCTTGAACGTTCAAGGCGCATTTTCATCACAACAGATGAACCGCTACGATCAGCCCCGCAAAAACAATGGAAACCATGCTGGTCAGCTTGATCAGAATGTTGATGGACGGTCCGCTGGTATCTTTGAACGGGTCTCCGACTGTATCACCTACCACAGCCGCCTTGTGGCAATCGCTTCCCTTGCCGCCATGGGCACCGCTCTCAATATACTTTTTGGCATTATCCCACGCGCCGCCTGCATTCGCCATCATAACCGCCAGGACAAAACCCGTGACGGTGGTTCCCGCCAAAAGGCCCGCCACACCGGTCACTCCCAGAATCAGGCCCACAATGATGGGGGTCGCCACCGCGATCAAAGCCGGAGCCATCATCAATTTCTGTGCGCTCTTTGTGCACATATCCACGCAGGACGCATAATCCGGTTCTGCTTTCCCCTCCATCAGGCCGGTGATTTCCCGGAACTGACGGCGTACTTCCACCACAATGCTTTGAGCTGCTTTGCCCACAGCGTCCATGGTCAATGCAGCAAACAGGAACGGAAGCATACCGCCCACAAACAGACCAATCAACACCGTGGGATTTGTGATGCTCAGATCCATTTGCAGGTTGGGATCGATTTGATGCACTTTGTCGATATAACTGGCAATCAGCGCCAACGCCGTGATCGCCGCCGAGCCAATGGCAAAGCCTTTGCCGGTTGCCGCGGTGGTGTTGCCCAGGCTGTCCAGCGCGTCTGTGCGCTGACGAACTTCGGCGGGCATATGCGTCATTTCAGCAATGCCGCCCGCATTATCCGCAATCGGGCCGTAGGCATCCGTGGCCAGTGTAATTCCCAATGTGCTCAGCATGCCCACTGCAGACACGCCTACCCCATACAGTCCCATGTTGAAATCCTGCGCGCCGCCGCTGACAAAATAGCTCAGCAGTACCGAAACCCCCACAATGACCACCGGTGCTACGGTGGAAAGCATCCCCAATGACAAACCGCCGATGATCACCGTAGCGCTGCCCGTTTCGCTGGCCGCCGAAAGGCGCTGTGTGGGCTTGTAGCTGTCTGAAGTGTAGTATTCCGTCAATGCGCCAATGGCGACACCCGCCACCAGGCCGCTGAGAACCGCAAAATAGACGCCGATATTTTCCGGCAAAAGGATCCGCACCGCAAAGAAGGAAAGGACCGCAATCAAAATGGCGCTGATATATGTACCGGTCCGCAGGGCCGTCAAAAGATTTCTCTGGCTGGCTCCTTCCTTCGTCTTCACAAAGAACGTCCCGAAAATGGAACACAAAACGCCCATGGCAGCCAACAGCATGGGCACGCCAATGCCGTGCATTCCAAAACCGGCCGCTACCGCCAGCGCACTGGTGGATACAATCGAGCCGACATAAGATTCGTACAGGTCCGCACCCATGCCGGCCACATCGCCCACATTGTCGCCTACATTATCCGCGATGACAGCCGGGTTGCGGGGATCATCCTCCGGAATTCCCGCTTCCACTTTGCCGACCAGGTCCGCACCCACATCAGCCGCCTTCGTAAAAATGCCGCCGCCCACACGCGCAAACAGCGCCATGGAAGAAGCACCCATGCCGAAGGTCAGCATATTGGCTGTGATGTTGCCAATCAGCTCGGCCTCCGTTGCCACCGGCTGAATGTTGGTATACCAAAAATGCAGCAGGAAATACCAGAACGTAAGGTCCAAAAGCCCCAAGCCTACCACGGTAAAGCCCATAACGCTTCCCGCTGAAAAAGCTACCCGAAGGCCACGGTTCAGGCTCTGACTGGCCGCGTTCGCCGTGCGGCAGTTCGCCATAGTCGCCGTGCGCATGCCGATAAAACCGGAAAGGCCGCTGAAAAAGCCGCCCGTCAAAAAGGCAAACGGCGTAAAGAAACTCAACAGACCCGCAAATGCCATGCAGAGCAGAATTACGAACACCACTGCGAAGAAAATTCCCACGCCGCGGTATTGCCGTTTCAAGTAGGCACCGGCCCCACGGCTGACCGCGTCGGAAATACGTTTCATCTCCTCCGATCCGGGCGATTCTCTGCGCACACGTGTAAACATAATTCCCGCAAACGCCAGCGCAGCAATTGAGCCCAAGCCTACCAGGTACATTGTCTCCATAACAGAATTCCTCCTCTTTCGCTTTTTTCTGCGCCGATCCTCACAAAAGGGTCTAATTCTATTATAGTACAATGCGCCCGGCTCCGAAAACATTCGCAATTCACAAAATTGTGCATTTTTCTTCGGTAATTTGCAAAAATAGAAGTCATCTTGTTTTTCTTTCAAAAACAGGTTTTGATTTCTCCGCCTTCGCTGAATCATACAGTTGCGGGCAGGCCGCCGCCAAAGGCATAAGAAAAAGCCCGGGGATTCCCCGGGCTTTCGTATGGAGCAGATGATGGGAATCGAACCCACACGACCAGCTTGGAAGGCTGGAGTTCTACCACTAAACTACATCTGCAAAATGAGCCGCCAATCAGACGGCTCTATTATTATAACGTTCTGTCAGCAATCTGTCAAGTGCGCAAAACAATCTTTTCTTCTTCGGCATCCACCTTGACGCTGGCAATCAGCTGGCCGGAAATCAGTTTTTCCGCGATGCCGTCCTCCACTTCCTTGCGGATTACCCGACGCAGATCCCGCGCGCCGAACTTTCCACCCTGTGCTTTTTGGCACAGCGCATCCAGCGCCTCGTCTGTCCAGGAGAGGCCGATTCCTTTTGCTGCCAAGGGCGCACGGTATTCTTCCAGCATCAGCGCGGCAATGCGGCGCAGCTCCGTCTGGCCCAGCGGTTTGAACACAATAATCTCGTCCACACGGCTCAAGAACTCCGGACGAAGGAACTCGCCCAGCGCTTTCATGGCCTTGTTCTTGCTCATTTCCTCCGCTGTTTTGTTAAAGCCGGTTTCTCCTACCTTGTCGGAAGAACCCGCATTGGAGGTCATGGCGATGACAGTATTTTCGAAATTGACGGTGCGGCCCTGTGCATCGTTGATCTTGCCTTCGTCCAAAATTTGGAGAAGGATGTTCATGACGTCGGGATGCGCCTTTTCAATTTCATCAAACAGGACCACGCTGTACGGTTTGCGCCGCACTTTTTCGGTAAGCTGGCCGGCCTCGTCATATCCCACATAGCCCGGCGGCGAACCAATCAGACGGGACACCGTATGTTTTTCCATAAACTCCGACATATCCAGCCGGATCAACGGGTCCACTGTATCAAACAGCTGCATGGCAAGCTGCTTGACCAGCTCGGTTTTTCCAACGCCGGTGGGGCCTACGAAAATGAAGCTGGCCGGGCGGCGGCGTGCAGAAATATCCGCACGGCTGCGCTTGACCGCGCTGGCTACCAGATGGACCGCTTCTTCCTGCCCGATGATTTTCTCGTTCAGCACGTTTTCCAGGTTTACCAGTTTGGTGTATTCTGTCTCTTTCACTTTCGCGGCAGGAATTCCCGTCCACAGCTCGATGACCTTGGCCACATCTTCCATGGTCACTTCGATCTTCTCAACCGCCTCGCGCTTGGCGGGCAATTCCTGCTCCAGCTGTTGAATCTCATACTTCAAACGGGCAATGGCCTCGTAATCCGGTCCCTCCTTGCCCTGTTCGGCTTCCTGCTCCTGGTTTTTCAGTTCGGCCAGGTGCTTCTCCTCTTCCACCCACTCAGTGATTTCCGGATGGCGCAGGCTGCAGCACGCACACGATTCGTCCAAAAGGTCAATGGCCTTATCGGGCAGGAAACGGTCCGTGATGTACCGTTCCGACAGAACGACCGTCGTGCGGACAATGGCCTCCGGCACTTTGACATGATGGTGCTTTTCATAGTATTCTTTCACGCCTGCAATGACAGCAACCGCGTCGTCAATGGACGGTTCTTCCACCTTGACCGGCTGAAAACGCCGCTCCAGCGCCTGATCCTTCTCGATGTATTTGCGATACTCCGAGAACGTAGTGGCACCGATGACCTGAATTTCGCCGCGGCTGAGCGCGGGCTTCAGAATGTTGGCCGCATTCATTGCGCCCTCGGAATCTCCCGCACCTGTAATATTGTGAATTTCATCGATGAACAAAATCACATTGCCGGCTGCTTTTACTTCTCCGATCAGGCCTTTGACGCGGCTCTCGAACTGTCCGCGGAACTGCGTGCCTGCCACAAGGCTGGTCATATCCAGCAGATAAACCTCTTTGTCCTTCAAACGGGCCGGCACATTGCCCTCGGCAATGCGCAGCGCAATCCCCTCCGCAATCGCAGTCTTTCCGACACCCGCCTCACCAATCAGACAAGGGTTGTTCTTCTGCCGGCGGGACAGAATTTGAATCGTACGGTAGATCTCCCGGTCGCGGCCAATGATGCGGTCCACCTTGCCGTCGCGGGCTTTCTGGGTCAAGTTCTCGCAGTAATTATCCAGGAATTTGCGCTTTTTGCCCTTTTCCCGGGCGCGCGGATCTTTTTTCCCTTCCCCGTCATCCTGCTTTTCCCGACGATTGCTGAAAATACCGAAGGGGAACGTTCCTGCGCCCCCCGGCGTGAAGTTTTCCTCGTCTCCGTCGGATTCTTCGTCGGCAGACGGGTCCATATCCTCCGGTGAGGCCCCCATCATCTGCTGCATCATAGCGGCAGGGTCCATGTCTCCGTTTTCCATCATCCCGGCAAAACGTTCTTCCATATTTTCCAAATCCTGATCGCTGATTCCGAATTGTTTCATCAAATCATCTACAGGCTTGATTCCCAGTTCACGGGCACAGCTGAGGCAATATCCCTCCGCTTTTGCCTGCCCGGCTTCCATTTTCTGAACGAAAACGATGGCCGGACGTTTTTTACACCTTACACAAAGCATAGTCCGAATCGTTCCTTTCCGCGTCTCAGACGCTCATAAAGGGATTGTATGCCGAAAAGAACGAATAGAAATAACTGCCCGAAAGGGCCGAATCGTTCAAAACCGGCAGATTGTTGCTGGTGATTACAATGACTGCCCAAATCAGGCAAAGCAGGAGCAGCACATTGATCACACCGCCCACAAGGCCGACCAGCACACCCAGTGTGCGATTAAAGCCGCCCAAAAGGGGCACTTTATTGAGATTGGTAAGCACAGTTACCAGGAAGGCCAGCACCACACGGCACAGAATAAACGTGGCAAAAAACAGCACAACGGTAATTAAAGGCACCACCAAAGGCGCGATGATCTGTTCCACCACCTGCTGAGCCATGTTGGGAGCCTGGCTGTTCAGAACGCTTTCCGCACTTTCCATGATGCCATCCATCAAAGACTGCGGAATCAGGCCCTCCAGTCCGCCAAGGATGCTTTCCAGGTTAAACGAGCCCTGCTGAAGCGTCTGTGTGGTCTTATCCACCAGACCGGATTTGAAAAAGTTTTCAAAAACAGTGGGGGACACTTTTCCGGACACAAACCACGCCAACGCAATGGCCGCCAGATTCCCCACCAGGTCAACGATTCCGGCCACAAATCCCTTGCGGGCGTAGTGAATCACTGTGGCGACGATGACTCCGATCAGTACAATGTCCAAAATGAATGCGGGTGTAAATGTCATAGGCTTTTCTTCCTTTCTATCTATGAAGCCGAAGCCGGCTGAGAAACCGCTTCGCTCGAAACGGCACTGGCGGAAGCGTCCGTCTGCGGCGCATCCAGATCCAGAATCTGTTCCTGCGTCAGCAACAGCAGCCGGTCCGCGTCGATGACCGCCAAGGGCTTTGCGCCGGGGTCCACGCTGCCGTTGTCGCTGCCATCCAGGCCGTAGCAATATACCAGGGTATTGGTGAGCACATACACACCGGAGCGGCTGGCCGCCACACTGTTGGCACGCACCGGCACAGCTGCCTGCCCCACCGCCGCCAGATTTGTATCCAAAACGACAAACCGCGTCAGTTCCGTATGCTCGCCGTCACCGAACAACAAAACTGTATTCTTTCCGCTCACAGCCGCGCTTTGCAGCTGATTGGCGCCAAAGTCATACCGCGCTTTTTCCGTTCCGTCGGACACGTTGTAAATCGCCGCAAAACGATCATACACCACCAGCACACTCTGACGATCCAGATATTCCACTTTCAGAGGAATACCGTCACTGACCTGCACGGTCACTGCCTGGCTGTAGTCTTCCATACCAGTGTTCAGCAGATAGATCACACTGCCCAATCCACCGTTTCCCTCTTTGGGGCACGCCACCGCAAAATTGCGGTTGTCGTCTGAAAAAGCCATGGCCGTCGGCAAATCCTCCGTTTTAAATTCAAAAATGTTGTTAAACATGGGGTCGTAAACTTTCAGGCCCCCATCCAAAAATACGGCCAGCGTCCCGTTGGGGCTCATGGCGCATAAGAAAATCGACTGGTCAAATTGATTCTCATACAGCGTCTGGCTTCGATTTTCCACCCGCAGCTGTGTACCGGAACGGTCATAGATACATACGCGGGTATTGCCTGCCGTAATACACGGATTTGCAAATCCGTGCTGCAGCGTGCGAACTTTGTTTCCATTGGCCGCATAAATGACCAAGTCCTGCTCGCCCACCGCCACAAAGCCGCCGGCCAGCGGCTGACTTTCCACATAGCCCGGTATGCTCGTCTTCACCGGAAACCCGGAGCCGGGTGTGAGCGCAATCCGGATGGAATCCACCGTATCTCCCAAAAGAGCCAGCGAAGCACCGTACAATCCGGTAAAATAGACCAGAATGCCGGCCAGCAGCACCGTGCATACCACCGCGACACGAATGCGGCGCGCGCGCCGCTTTTTCTGAATGCGCTCCAGACGCACCAGTTTGCCCCGCTCCACTGCACTGACCGGATTCTCAAAATTACCGCCCGTTCCGGGCGCATCTTCAAAACGCTGAAAATCCTCTTCGCGAATCTCATCGGAAGCACGCCGCTTTGACCCGCGCGAAAACAAACTCATAAGCTCTCCGTCTTCCCTTCGTCGGGATAGTGTACTTTATACAAAAACAAACCTTTGGCAGGCGCCGTATCTCCGGCAAGGCTCCGGTTACCGCTTTGCAGGACCACGGACATCTCCTCCGGCCGCATGCGCCCTGCTCCTACCTCGACCAGCGTACCCACCAAAATCCGAACCATATTGTAAAGATACCCATCGGCACAAATGTGAAAGCGGATGTCCTCGCCTGTGCGTTCCACCCGAAAAAAGTGCACGGTGCGCACGGTATCTTCCATATCGCTTCCCGCACTCATGAACGCACGGAAATCGTGACGGCCCTCCGCCGCCCGTGCCGCCTGTGCCATCTTATCCGCATCCAGCGGCGTTGCAAGCCGCCAGGCATACGGAGCCTGAAAGGGATCTTCAATTGCACTGTTGTGCAGACAATACAGGTACTCCTTGCTGACCGAGGAATACCGGGCGTGAAAAGCCTCCGGCACTTCCCGGGCACGGCGCACACGAATGTCCGGCGGAAGAAACCGGTTGATGGCCAGCGGAAGCTTATACGGGTCAATGGGCTTTGGCTGCGTATAACTGACGCAGTAGCCAAGTGCATGAACCCCCGCATCCGTGCGGGAACATCCCTTGACCGGCGGCCGCGTTCCATACAGCTGTTCCAGCGCATCCTGCAGCACCTGGCAAACTGTCAGCGCATTTTTCTGCACCTGAAACCCGTGATAATGCGTTCCGATGTAGCTGAGAGTAATCAACACTTTCATGGGGCAGCCTACTTCCAAAGAAAATTGCTCAAGCCCATTGCCACAAACACCACAACTGCCGCAACTGTCAGCCATACGTCCTTGCCGGACATACGCAGTTCCTTCAGTCTGGTCCGTCCTTCGCCGCCGTGATAGCACCGGCACTCCATGGCCATGGCCAGCTCATCGGCACGCCGAAACGCAGAGATGAACAGCGGAATCAGCACCGGAATCAGTGCCTTGACGCGCTGCATCAGCGTGCCGGAATCCAGCTGCGCGCCGCGTGCCTTCTGCGCGTTCATAATCTTATCCGTCTCCTCAATCAGCAGCGGAATGAACCGGAGTGCAATGGTCATCATCATAGCCAGTTCATGCACCGGGAATTTCAGTTTGGACAACGGGCGCAGCAGCTGCTCGATGGCCGCCGTCAAAACAATGGGGCTGGTGGTATACGTCAGAAGGCTGGTACCTACGATGATGCAGATAATGCGTACCACGATCAGCGCCGCATAGTCGATGCCCTCGCGGTAAATGTGCAAAAAACCCAGCGACACCAGCGGCTCCGATTCGCCTGTGACAAAAAAGACATTCAGCACCGCCGTAAACAGAATGATGGGAATAATCGGTTTGAGACTTTTCCCGATCAGCCGCAGCGGAATCTTTGCCAGCAGGTACAGCCCAAAGACCAACACAATGGAAATACCCAGCCCAATGGGATTGGACGCTACAAACAACATGATGATATACACCAGCGTCAAAACCAGTTTGGCCCGGGGGTCCATGTTATGCAGCGCCGAATCGCCCGGAAAATGCTGACCAATGGTAATGTCACGCAGCATTTACATCCCCTCCTTTGCGGCCAGAATGGTTTTCACCGCATAGGGAACGGTGTATACATCCACGGGGATATCCAGCCCCCATTGACGAAGCTGCAGAAACACTTTGGTCACTTCCGGGACCGACAAACCCAGCTCCAGCAGTTCCGGTGCACGCGCAAACACCTTGGCCGTCTCGTCATACATGGCGACCTTGCCGCTGTTCAAAACCAGAACCCGGTCGGCATATTTGGCGATGTCCTCCATGGAATGGCTGACCAGAATCGTCGTGGAGCCCGTCTCCTTGTGCCAGGCTTTGATCTGGCCCAGGATCGTGTCACGGCCTTCCGGGTCCAGCCCGGCAGCCGGCTCGTCCAACACCAGAAGCTTGGGCTCCATGGCCAGCACACCCGCAATCGCGACCCGGCGCTTTTGTCCGCCGGAAAGTTCGAAGGGACTTTTCTGCAAAGATGCCTCCGACAGGCCGCAGAATTCCGCGGCGCGGCGCACCCGCTGGTCGATCTCGGCTTCACTGAGTCCCATGTTGCGGGGGCCATAGGCAATGTCCTTATAAACGGTCTCCTCAAACAACTGGTACTCCGGATACTGGAACACCAGCCCCACCAGGAAACGGAAGCGCCGAATATCACCCGGGTCGGCCCAAAGATCCTCGCCGCCGATGTAAATATGCCCCTTAGTGGGACGATTCAAACCATTGAAGTGCGTGATCAGCGTTGACTTTCCGCAGCCGGTCGCTCCCATAATGCCTACGAACTGTCCTTCCTCAATGGAAAAGCTCACATCGTCCAGCGCAATGGTTTCATCAGGCATTCCCTGCCCGTAAATATAGCTCAAATGTTCTACTCGTACAAATTCAGACATCCCGGGGCGGCTCCTTTCCCGTAAGGGTTTTGTAAATGGCCGCGGCGCACTC
This sequence comes from Ruthenibacterium intestinale, assembly GCF_040096265.1. Taxonomy (NCBI): domain Bacteria; kingdom Bacillati; phylum Bacillota; class Clostridia; order Eubacteriales; family Oscillospiraceae; genus Ruthenibacterium; species Ruthenibacterium intestinale. Next base: position 42,569 of record NZ_JBBMFA010000096.1, on the reverse strand, counting down.
CTCCGGCCGGATCACATCATCCGGCATGGGAAGCCCCGCCTGCGTCAAGGCGTGGCACAGTTCTGCAGACTGCGGAACATCCAAATGCAGTGCTTTTACCGCCTCCACCTGGCTGAACACCTGCCGGGGCGTTCCTTCCATCACAATGCGGCCGGCGCTCATCACCACCACACGGTCTGCCGTGGCAGCCTCTTCCATATAATGCGTAATCTGCACCACCGTAATGCCATAATCCCGGTTCAGCTTGTGCACCGTGTGCATGACCTTCTCCCGTCCAATGGGGTCCAGCATGGCAGTGGCTTCGTCCAGAACCAGGCAATCCGGCCGCATGGCAATCACACCCGCAATGGCCACACGCTGTTTCTGTCCGCCCGAAAGCTTGTGCGGCGCTTTTTCCCGATATTTGTAAATGCCCGCCATCTGCATGGCGTCATCCACGCGGCAGCGCATTTCGTCCCGCGGCACGCCCAGATTCTCCAGGGCAAACGCCACGTCTTCCTCTACCACGGTAGCCACGATCTGGTTGTCCGGGTTCTGAAACACCATGCCCACTTTTTGGCGCATTTCCATCAGCCGGTCTTCGTCCGTCGTCGGGATCTCTTCGATCCACACGGTTCCGGAAGCAGGCAGCAAAATGGCGTTAAAATGTTTGGCCAAGGTGGATTTTCCGCACCCGTTGGCCCCCAAAACAGCCACATATTCTCCCTTTTTTACCTGCATGGACAGCCCGTCGATGGCGTTGCTTCCTGTTTCAGAATAACGGAAGACCACATCTTTCGCTTCCAGCATGGTCTGTGCGTGTTCGTTCATTTTATCCCTTTCCATCCCTCTGCGCCCTTACTTCGCCAGCCACCAGGCCGTTGCTCCGCAGGGCACCGTGCCGCCCGTGGCAGTTACCGGCAGGCCGATTTCATCACATTCCGTACGGCCTCCCCAACGGGATGCCACACGCGTTTTCAGTATATACTCCATCACACTGGGCGAAAGGCCCGTGGTATAACTGTTGACCGCCACAAACAACGGCTCGTCGCTGAGCACGTCGGTGCACAGATCGATGAAGTCATAGATGCTGTCCTCCAGCTTCCAAACCTCGCCCCCCGGTCCGCGGCCATAACTGGGCGGGTCCATGATCACGCCGTCATACCGCACGCCGCGGCGAATCTCCCGCGCCACAAATTTGGCGCAGTCATCCACGATCCAGCGGATAGGACGATCGGCCAGGCCGGATGCTGCCGCATTTTCGCGTCCCCAGGCCACCATGCCTTTGGAAGCGTCCACGTGGCAGACGCTCGCTCCGGCAGCGGCACAGGCCAGCGTCGCACCACCTGTATAGCCAAACAGATTCAGAACCTTCACCGGACGTCCCGCGCCCTCGATCAGGCGGCGGTAGGCGTCCCAGTTGACGGCCTGCTCCGGGAAGACGCCCGTGTGCTTAAAGCCCGTTGGGGAGACAATCAGCTTCAAATCCCCATAACGAATCTGCCAGCGTTCGGGCATGCGGCGGCGATATTCCCACTTTCCGCCGCCACTGGCGCTGCGGTGATAAACCGCATTTGCCTTGTCCCAAAGAGGGCTTGTCCGTTCATTTTTCCAGATGACCTGCGGGTCCGGCCGGACCAGCAAAGTGTCTTTCCAGCGCTCCAGGCGGTTGCCGTCCGTGGCGTCGATCAGCTCATAGTCGCTCCAGTGTTCTGCTGCGCGCAAAATGTTCCCTCCATACGGCATGCCCGGCGGGAAAACCCGCCGGGTATTCTGCCTTTTTACTTTCTTGCGTGAATGCGTTCGTTGATCTTCACGGCAATGCGGTCCGCAGAAGCCGCAATTGCCTCTTCATCTTTGCCTTCCACCATGACGCGGATCAGCGGCTCGGTACCGGAGGCACGCACCAGCACACGGCCCAGGCCCATCAGGCTCTGCTGCTGGCTCTCTACAAATCCGGCGATGTACTCGTCTTCTTTATAGCGTGCTTTCTGCTCGTTGGTGGCCTTTACGTTCACCGTGACCTGCGGATACCGCGTATACAATGCGTTCAGCTCGCTCATTTTGCACTTTTTCTCAGCCAGCGTGCGCAGCAGCATGCCTGCCGTCAGCTCGCCGTCGCCCGTGGTGGAGTGCTGCAGCAAAATGATATGGCCGGACTGCTCGCCGCCGATCACATATCCCTTGTCACGCATCTCTTCCAGAACATAGCGGTCACCCACCGCAGTAATGGCCGTCTTCATACCGTTCTGGCGCATGTACTCGATAAAGCCCAGGTTGCTCATAACCGTGACTACGGCAGTATCCTGTTTCAATTTGCCTTCGCGCTTCATATCCGTGGAAAGAATGGCAATGATTTTATCACCGTCGATTTCTTTTCCCTTCTCGTCCACCGCCAGGCAGCGGTCGGCGTCGCCGTCAAAGGCCACACCGCAGTCCAGACCGTTTTTCACCACATATTCGGCCAGTTTATCAATGTGTGTAGAACCGCAGCCCTCGTTGATATTGCAGCCGTCCGGCTCATTGCCAATAAAATGGCAGGTTGCACCCAGACGCGGGAAAAGCAGGCTGGCAGGCGCGCTGGACGCACCGTTGGCGCAGTCTACCGCAATATTCAGGCCCGAAAGATCGGCATCAATGGCATCGGCCAGATAATCCACATAATCATTCAGGGCGCTGTCCACACGTTTCACCGCACCGATGGCCGTGCCGGTCGCTAGGGTCAGCTCCGCGCCATTGTTGAACACATGATGCTCGATTTCGTCTTCTACTTCATCCGGCAGCTTATAACCCTCGCCGCCAAACAGCTTGATTCCGTTGAACTCCACCGGGTTGTGCGAAGCGGAGATGACAACGCCTGCATCGGCGCCATATTTGCGAACCAGATACGCCACTGCCGGCGTGGGAATCACACCCAGCAGTTCCACATCTGCGCCCACGCTGCACAGGCCGGCCGCCAGAGCGTTCTCCAGCATGTCACCGGAGATGCGGGTATCCTTGCCGATGATAAAACGAGGACGATGCTGCGTCTTTCCCGCCAGTACGGCTGCCGCCGCACGGCCAATCTGCATGGCAAGTTCCGGTGTCAGATCTTTTCCGGCCACACCGCGTGCGCCGTCCGTTCCAAACAATTTCCCCATTTCTATTCTCCTCCTCTTGGATCGCCGATTTTTTCGTTTTTCCTTCTATCCTATCGGATAAATATGAACAAATCTATTCACAAAGAACAGATGCTCACGCTCAATAATCGTCCAGCGTCTGCTGGCCATTCTGCTCCGGTGCGCCGGGCGCCTTCATGCCCAGATGTTCATAGGCATGGCGCGTAACACAGCGCCCGCGGGGGGTGCGCGTCAAATATCCCAGCTGCATCAGATAGGGTTCGCACACGTCTTCCAGAGTGACACTCTCTTCTCCCAGCGCCGCAGCAATGGTCTCAAGGCCCACCGGGCCGCCGTTGTACATCTCGATAATGGCCCGCAGAAGGCTGCGGTCCATCTCATCCAGGCCAATCTCATCAATACCCATGCGCCGCAGCGCTTCCCGTGCGATGGGAGCATCGATCACACCGTCGCCCATCACGTCGGCAAAGTCACGGGCGCGTTTCAGCAGGCGGTTGGCCACACGGGGAGTTCCCCGGGCGCATTTGGCCATTTCCAGCGCGCCTTCCGGCAAAATGGGAACGCCCAGGATCCCCGCCGAACGGGTAATGATCTTGGCCAGCTCTTTGGGGCTGTACAGTTCCAGTTTCAGCAACACACCAAACCGGTCCCGCAGAGGGCCGGTGATCTGCCCGGCACGCGTAGTGGCCCCCACCAGCGTAAACCGGGGCAGATTGATGCGGATGGACTGCGCCGAGGGGCCTTTGCCGATCATGATGTCCAGCGCATAATCTTCCAGTGCCGGATACAGCACCTCTTCCACCTGACGGGAAAGGCGATGGATCTCATCGATAAACAGGACGTCGCCTTCCTGCAAATTGGTCAAAAGCGCCGCCAGATCGCCGGGCTTCTCGATGGCCGGGCCGGAGGTGATGCGGATCTGTGTGCCCATCTCATGCGCGACGATTCCGGCCAGTGTTGTTTTTCCAAGGCCCGGCGGGCCGTACAGCAGCAGATGATCCAAAGGCTCGCCGCGTTTTTTGGCCGCCTGAAGATAAATGCTCAAATTCTCCTTGGCCTTGTCCTGTCCGATGTATTCATCCAGAGACTTCGGACGAAGGCTGGATTCGTTGTCAAAATCCTCCGGCTCCGCCTGCGGGCTGACCAAACGGTTGGCAGCCGCATTGACGTCTACGGTTTCCAGAGCCATGGGTTACCTCCTTTTTCCAATGCCCTGCAATGCAAGGCGAATCAACTCCGCGGTGGGAAGCGCCGGGTCCAATCCGGACAGAGCCGCTGCCGCTTCCGCACCGGTATAACCAAGACCGGTGAGCGCGGCCGCAGCCGCAGCCATTCCCCCCGCCGGGGCTGCAGCCGCAGCAGGTGCGGACAGGTCCAGCGTTGCTCCCAGGTTTTTGCCCACCTTATCTTTCAGCTCCAGCACAATGCGCTGACCCAGTTTGGGGCCCACGCCGTTGGCCGCTGTAAATGCTTTATGGTCTCCGCCTGAAATCGCCAGAGCGATCCGGGCCGGATCCATTACACTGAGAATGGCCAGACCCACCTTGGGACCCACGCCGGATACCCCTGTCAGAATGCGGAACATTGCCTGTGCATCCTTTGTGGCAAATCCATACAGGGAAACATCGTTCTCGGACACATTCATCTGGGTATACAGGGTGCAGGTTTCCCCCACCGAAGGCAGTGCGCCCGCAGTCGTGGACGGAATCGCTGCCTGATATCCCACACCGCCGCATTCCACTACGGCCATGTCCGGCGTCCTTTCCAAAAGCTTGCCTGTCAGACAATAAATCATACAAAACCTCCCGGCCGGGTTCAGCCGGCTCATACCTATTAATAATATCCCATCTGCTGACGCCGTGTCTGGGCGATGCCATACTGCCGGGAGCGGAAACTGTATCCATGACAGATTGCCATGGCCAATGCGTCCGCCGTGTCGTCGGGTTTCGGCACTTCCGGAAGCCGCAGAATCCGTCGTGTCATTTCCTGCACCTGCTTTTTGGGCGCGCGGCCGTAACCCGACACACTCTGTTTCACCTGCAGCGGCGTATACTCGAAAATCGGCACGCGCGCCAGCTTCGCGCACAGAAGGATCACGCCTCTGGCCTCTGCCACCGCAATGACCGTTTTCTGGTTGGTGGTGTAAAACAACGTCTCAATGGCCACCGCATCCGGCCGGACTGTATCCAGAAGCTGCGTCATATCCGTATAAATTTCTTCCAGTCGGTCTTCAAAAACGGTATGTGAGCGCGTGGTGATCGCGCCGTACTGCAAAGTGGTAAACTGATTCCGCTCGTAATCCACCGCGCCAAATCCCACAATGGCATAGCCCGGGTCAATGCCCAGAATGCGCATACCGCTTTTCCCCCATTCTACAATATGAACTGTTTTAGTATATCACAAAATCACTGTCAAGACAATAAAAATCCCGGCTGGTGGCAAGTTCCAGCCGGGATTTCACAGGTTTTTCATGTTCACTCGTTTTGCAGCAGCTCTTCTGCGTGCCAGCGCATGGACGCGTCCACTTTCGGGCAGGGACCGTACTGCAGCAGATTGTAGGCAGCGGAAATGTTGGCCAGGCGTGCAATCTTTTTCGGCTCATATCCCTCGCACCAGCCATACAGCGCAGCCGCAGTAGACACATTACCGCAGCCGGTGGGGTCCACCACCGGGCCCACGGTCACACTGGGCGCAAAAGCCGCCTGCCCATCCTGCAGCATATAAGCTCCTTTCGAGCCCACGCGGAAGAAACAGGGCTTTTTCAAGCGCAGCAGTTGCTCAATGGCCTGTTCTTCCGTCTGCACGCCGAACAGCGCCTTTGCCTCCGGAAGATTGATGGAGAAAAGATCCGTCTTCTGAATGGTGCGAAGCACCCCTGCATGCCGCGCCGGGTCCAAGGCGGCCGAGGTGGGAATCTCCCACATAATTTTGGCGCTGCAGCGCGCACGAATCTCATCCAACTGGTCCCACATCTGCGAGGTTTCCACCGCTTCCACATAGATGCCTTTGGTGTCGGCATCGCAGCAGAGCGCAATCTGGCGGGCATTGAGCACATCCATTTCGTTGAGCAGCGCCTCTTCCTCTTCCCCGTAGCGGAACACCTCGCTGTGCAGGCCGGCTTCGCCGTAAATCAGGCGAGTGTACCATGTGTGGGGCAAAACAACGGACAAACCATCCCGTTTCAGAGCATTGGCATCCATCCACGCCCCGTAATAATCTTCAAAATCAGGCCCTACATTGGAAACATACAAGCAGTCATCGCTCCACAGTTTGATGCCGGCCACACAATACACGGAGCCGCCCAGCACACACTGTTTCTCACTTTTATCCGCCAGCAAAATGTCATTGACAATGGTCGGACCGGCCACAAGATATTTCATTTCAATGCTCTCCTCTCAATGCAACCAGCTGGCGCTGCAGTGCAGGTTCCACCGGCACGCTGTTTTTCAATTCATGCAGCAGCATCAGGCCGTGGTTCTCCTCTTCCAGCTGAGCCAGAATCGCGGCCATATCGCCGCCGTTCAGCGCTCCATCCCCCAGCACTTCATGCGAATCGTACTGTCCCAGTACAATTTTCACGCCGTACTCTTCTTTTTCATCCCAGGTCTCCAGAGTCTGAATCTCTGACAGCCAAGGTTCTGCCAACAGACCGTTGCGGAAATATTCCTCGCTCTTCCATTTGCAGTCCGACAAATGCACGGCTGCCACTTTCCCCCGAAGTGCAGGATGCAGGAGATTGCGGCGCACCCACGAGTGCGCAAACGCCCGGGGATCTTTCCCCTCTTCCTGCTCCAGACGGCGCATGTCCTCTGTCAACTCTTCTTCCGGCAGGAAGAAACGGACACTTCCATCCGGCATTTTGCCCACCGCATGCAGCAGATGATTCACTTCCCAGCCGACCCGCAACCGGTCAAAGGGATCGTAAATCTGCTCCAGCACAAAAGCATAATCCTCCGCGGTCTGCACACCGTGTTCCAGACCCCAGCCCGCATTTTCCAGTTCAATCACCGGGCTGTCCGCCGTCAGAAGCTTTTTCTCCAGCAGGCTGTTCACAAACCGCTGCAGCATAGCTGCCATTGCCTGCCGAATCGCCTGTTTATCCATATGGAAGGCCCACATTCCGTCAATGGGCGCATAATCAATCAGATGGAACACATAGCTGTCCGCTTTCAGCGCGGCCGCCAGTTCATATTCCTGCACCCAGCGTTTCATCATATGGTCGCCGGTCAAATCCCCATAATATGCATGAACATTTTCCTCGCCGCCCATGCGGTTTACCAGTTCCGCAAACCGGTTTCCCGTAAGAAACGCGGTCGGGTAAGCCCAATAGGACGCATGCAGACGCGCCACACAAATATTCTTCATCTGCATCAAAAGCGCCTGTTTGCCCGCCTCGTCGGAAAACAGGGGAAGCGTTCTGGGCTTCACATCATCCAAAAACACTTCCATCCCTGCCAAATGATACTCTTCGCTTATACGCTGTGCAAAAGCATGTGCATCTTCGGGCATCTGCTCCGGTTTCAGGGTGAGATACTGTTTCATAAAACGCCACGCTCCTTTCTACAACGACATTTTAACATGTATGCCCTTGTATTAAAACCACCTTTCACCATTTTCAGCATTTCCACAAAAAAGAGGCGAAATCTTTGTAACAGGCCACAGTTATCCTTTGTTTTTACAAAATCAGGATTGACGGAAAGTAGAACATGAATTATCTTGTATTATAGAGAGGAGGGCGCGAAATGCCTCAATTGGACCCCAATGTGAAAACGCCCTATTACGAACAGCTTCGCACACTGCTGCTGGAAAATATTCAGCACGGCGTGTATCTCTCGGGCGCCAAAATCCCCAGTGAAAATCAGCTTTGCCGCCAGTTTGGCGTAAGCCGCGTCACCGTTCGCAAAGCCCTGCAGGGGCTGACCGAAGAGGGCGTGCTTGTAAAAAGGCATGGAAAAGGGACATTTGTAGCGGCGCCGGTGGTTGTTGAAAAGCGTGCGGAACACCGCAGCTTTACCGCTTCCTGTCTCGAAATGGGCAAAAAGCCAGGAACGCACCTTGTATCGAGGAAGGTGCAAAAGGTGAAAAAGGACCTTGCTCAGCTTTTGAACGGGCAGACCGATCAGGGGGTACTCTGCATCAAGCGGGTGCGACTTGTGGACGAGACGCCGGTGATTTTTGAAATCGATTATTTTTCCGCTGGTGCAGCCTATCTGCTGGAAGCGGATGTAGAGCATATCCCGCTTCTGGAAGTGCTTCGGCAATATCGTCCTGTGCACACCCTGCATTTTGTGGAAACATTTGAAGTGCAATTTGCAAACCGCGAGCAGGCGCGCAGCTTGAACTGCCCTATCAATACGCCTCTGCTGGGCGTCCGCCAGGTGGTAAGCGATGAACTGGGCGTGGTTTATGTGAACGATCAGTTCATTCGAAGTGATATTTATAAATACGTGACGGAAAGCTGACGCTGTCCGCACACATAACAGGAGGGCTGAACTTTGAAGGAGATTCAGGAATATTTTCACATTGAGAAACCGATCATCGGAATGATCCACACCAAAGGTACAGATGACGAAGATGTTTTCCGCCGCGCCAAAGAAGAAATTGACATCTATCGTCAGCATCATGTAGACGCCGTACTGGTAGAGCCTTATTTCGGCACCTACCCGCAAGTGGCCCGTGTGCTGGAATACCTGAAAAATGCACAGTTTGGCATTCCCTACGGAGTCAACTGTCTGAACGTGGATGCCATGGGGTTTGAACTGGCCATTCAGTACGATTGTGCATTTCTGCAGCTGGATTCTGTTGTCGGACACGTTAAACCGAGGGACGAACCCACACTGGATGCCTTTTTCCGGCTTTACCGCTCCCGCTGTCAAGCGTTTGTCATGGGCGGTGTGCGTTTTAAATACCAGCCGGTTTTATCCGAACACACAGTAGAGGAAGACCTGCAAATTGCTACAACAAGGTGTGATGGCGTTTGCGTAACCCAGGACAAGACCGGTCAGGAAACCTCACTGGAAAAAATCATTACCTTCCGCCGGACCCTTGGCGACTTCCCTCTGTTTGTCTGCGCAGGCGTTACGCCGGAAAACATTGCAAGCCAGCTTCAATATGCGGATGGCGCTGTGGTCGGCAGTTATTTCAAACAGGGCCACAAAGACAGCGGGGATTTGTGCCCGGAATATGTGCAGCAGCTGATGGACGCTGTACAACTGGCCCGAAATTCTCATTAATCTAACAGCAGGTGCGAAATTCTTCGCACCTGCTGTTTTAAATTTAAAAATCTTTCAAAAAACACTTGCATTTTAAAAACACATTTGCTATAATAACAGAGCTGCGATTCATATGGACGGTTAGCTCAGCTGGTAGAGCACCTGCTTGACGTGCAGGGGGTCAGGGATTCGAGTTCCTTACCGTCCACCAAAATAAAACCACGATATACGCTTAGAATGTACGTATATCGTGGTTTTTTCTTTGCAGCAACTTGTATCTTTTGGCACATTTCGGCACAGAAATGACACAGTAGTGGCACGGGAAAATTTTTCCATATATAGAAATATTTAACTTCCAACCGTCCGGAAATTCCGAACAGCTGGGAGTTTTTATCGTTTAATGCAGCTTTTACTTCCGGGAGTTCTCTCGGGTCTCTTTCCGCCTGATTTACAGGCGCAGCGTCGGCCGGGGATTCTCCCGTCCCACTTGCATTTTCCTGCTGATTTTGTATACTATCATTAGATACGAGGGTATCGTCAGAAACCGCCTGCGGCAATTGGAGCCGCTTGGAGAGGATTTGATGGATATCCTCGTTTTCTTTTTCAGCCGCATCCATGGCTTGGGTACGAACCGCCCGGCTTTGTGCCGCTTGCTCTGCGCGTTTTTGCGCCCGCTCCGACAGCGCGATTTGCTGTTCAATGGGCAGGTTCTGCCATCCGTTCGGCATGTATTGCTCCCACGCGGCATCCTCCTGCTCCGTGCTCTGCATACGGTCAGGCGCTTTGCTCCGGGCAGCTTCTTCCGTCATCGCTCCGGGCACAGCCGCCGCAGGCTCTTCTGCGTTCGTCGGCGGGAAGGCCGCTCCGTTTTCCGTCTGCACCATCTGCATCCGCTTTCCCATTGTCGCATTCGTCCAGGTGATCGGCTCGCCCCTGTACTGCTCGTTCAGGTATTCGCGCAGGCTCCGCCCGTCCGGCAGGCTATAGGGGATGTTCAGACTTTCCCTTTCAAATGTTTGCCCGCTGTCCTGCTCCGCACCTTGGGTTATTCCACCCAATCGGGATCCGGAATGCCTAACAGTTCGATAAGTTTCTTGAATCCCTCTACCCCTCTCTCTTGCCCCGGCAGAGTGATACCTTCTTCCGATTCTTCCGTCTGCTTCTGTTCTTCCTCGCAGATTTCCAAATTCTTCTGCTCCTCTGCTTTCTTCTGTTCCATTCTGAAAACCTCTCATCATTTCCTGGATTTTGCTTTCAGAATAGCCCATTTCCCGCAGCATGTCAAATGCTTGTGGGTAGCCCCGTTCACTGTACCTAGCTTCCCCGCGCAAGTCCGGCCGGGTCAGCGCCCTCTGGGCGGCGCTATAGTCCGCTTTGTTTGCGGTGTCCCGCGCCTCGGTCTCTCCGGCCGCACGGCGGTATCGTCTAAACCCCGCCTGTTCCAGCGTCGGCTGCGCCAACACATCAAACACGCGTTCAATATAGTCCTGCCGCTCATCCGGCGTTTGCAGCTGTTGGTACTGCGGCGTGTCCTTCACTTGCCGGTACGCATCCAAAAGAACGTGCCATTTGCCGTTTTCCGTGCTGCTCCCTCTCGCAAAGCCCTCGCTTTTCTGAATCGCATGCTGAATTTCATGCAGCAGAACAGATTCCGGCTGTCCCGCCAGCTTTTCGTTCAAAAGGATGGTATTGCTCTGTCTATCAAACTTTCCTCTCGCGCGGTCCGGCAGATTCCCGGTGCGCAGCCGCACTTCTGCAAGTTCCGGATGTGCGCGGAACAGCGCCGGGTGCTCCAGCACATCCCCCAGCCGTGCTTCGCCGTCTTCCACGCTCCAGCTCAGCCGTGCTGTGCTGTCGTCCAGTTCCGTGCGCCACTTACCGTCCATGCTTCGGAACCAGCCGGTTTTCCGGCGGATGGCTTCCGCATCTTCTCCGCTTTGTTCCAGTTGCTTGGCGGTTTCCAGCGTGCTTTGCTGCAGGCTTGTCAGCTGCGCGCCTTCACCGATGTAACTGTACCTTGTCCCGTCAACGTTCCCGGCCTCGCCCCGCAGCAGGTTCACCAGCGTCCGCTCCGCTTCGTCCAGCATCGCTTTCTGGCTGTTTGTCAGCTTGATAGCGATGCTGTTTTTGATTCCCCGCACAAAATCAAGAAATGTCGCCATCAGCCCGCGGTCTCCGCTCACCGCCTCGGTCAGCTTTTGCGGGTCACTCACGATCTGCTCCGCCAGCTTCAGGGTCACTTCTTCTTCCAGCGCCGCGCTATTCACCGTTCCGTCCTCGTTCAAAAGACTTTTCAATGCCGGGCTGCTCTGCGCCGTGTACATGCTGCGCACTTTGTTTGCATAGTCGTTCAGGGCCGCATCCTGCTCGGCCATCCGCAGCACCGCGTTTTGGAATTTTACATACTGTTCCTCGTTCGCCTGCCGCATGCTGTGCCCGATCTCATGCACCGCTGTGCCAAAGCTCGCGCTGTCGCTGGCAAGGTTTACTGTAATGGTGTTGCCCTGTATGAATCCATCCACACCGCTTGCCGTGTCGTACACATACTCTACATTCAGCCCTTTGTCCGATGCCATGCGGTCAATGGCTCTCAGTTCCTCTTCTGTCACCTTCGCCTCTTCCAGGGCGCGCTGCTGCGCCGCCTGATGGAATACACCCGGTGTCTGTGCCTCATTTTGCGGCAGCGGCGGCATAAATACGCCATCTGCATTCCGCCACATTGCCAGTTCGTTGGCCAGCCTGCCCGTCTCATAATTGCCGATGCGTGCACCTTCCAGCTGCTTTTGGGCCAGCTGCGCCGCCTGTGTATAAGCCTCGCTGGTAGCATCCGTGCTCAGTCCCTGCCCGATCAATTCTCCCAGATTTCCGCTTTGATTGATTTGGCGACCGGTGTTATACGTATTTGCGGCGCTGTACGCCATGCCTGCACCACTGGTTCCGGCGCCCATAATCATGCCGCCCGCGCCCGCCATGGCCACACGCACGATCAGTTCCTTCAGCGCCTGTTTTTCGGCCTCGTCTTCGCTGCTTCCTGCTTCCATCCAGGCGTTTTTGGCGATATTGTAATCGGACACGTCCCCCATAATAATGGCATCCGCCACAATGTTGGCCGCTTCTGTCATGGCTTCCTCGCTGCCTTCCACCGCGAGGCTTTTTCCAAAGTTCAGCACAACGTCCCGCAGGCCCTTGGGGTTCACCTTTGCCATCGCCTTCAAGTTGCCCAGTCACACAAAACTTTGAGCATTTCTCTGCCGTACTGCTGGCATTTTCGCACACCGATTCCCGGCACACGCATCAATTCTTCTTCCGTCTGGGGGCGGCGTGCGCAAATTTCACGCAGAGTGGCATCTGTGAACACCACAAATGCAGGAACTCCCTGCCGCTTGGCCAGTGTCAGGCACATTTCCTTCAAACGGGTCAGCAGGGCCGCATCCAGATCCCGTTCTCCCCAAACAGTCTGCTGTTGCGCGCGTCGTGCCATCAACTGCACGGGGGATGCTTTTTGCTGCTGCGGGCAGCATACCGAACAATTGCTGCAAGGTTTCCAGGTGCGCTGGCCGAAATAGCGCAGCAATTCGCCCCGCAGACAAAACCGGCTGTGGCAGTAAAAAGTCATTTTCCGCAAACGCTCGCGCTGAAGTTCCCGGTGGTTATCTTCCGTTTCTCCGGGAGCCACCGGCTCGTCTGTGTTATCAATCAAAAAGTTTCCTGTGCGCACATCGCCCGGAGAGTAAAGCAAAATACAATCTGCCGGCTGGCCATCGCGCCCTGCGCGTCCGGCTTCCTGATAATAACTTTCCAAATCCAGTGGCATGTTGTAATGAATCACAAACGCCACATTGGATTTGTCGATTCCCATTCCAAACGCATTGGTCGCCACCATAACACGCACCCGGTCAAACAGGAAATCATCCTGTGCCTCCTGACGTGTTTGCGCATCGAGGCCTGCGTGATATCGCGCCGGGTGAAATCCATCTGCTTCCAAACGGCTGTAGACCAAATCCACCTTTTTCCGCGTGGAGCAATAAACGATTCCACTCGTATCTGAGTGGCGGCGCAAATAGTCACGAAGCACTTCATATTTTTCTTTTTCTTCCAACACCTGCACTTCGAAATAGAGATTCGGTCTGTCGAACCCGGTGGTCAATTCCAAAGGCTGCCGCAGTTCCAACATACGGCAAATATCTTGCCGCACTTTCTGAGTAGCCGTGGCTGTAAAGGCGCCCACCGGAATTTTTCCAGGCTGGCGGCGCAAAAACTCGGGAATTTGCAGATAGCTGGGGCGAAAATCCTGCCCCCACTGCGACACACAGTGCGCTTCGTCCACACACAGAAGAGAAATCTGCACCTGTTCGGCAAACCAAAGAAAGCCCGGTGTCAGCAAACGCTCCGGCGCGACATACACAATTTTGTACATTCCGGATGCGGCATTGGCCAGTGCCTTGCGGCATTGCGCTTCGGAGAGAGAGCTGTTGATGTAAGCCGCCCGCACCCCCATTTGCAGCAGGGACTGAACCTGGTCCTTCATCAGAGAAATCAGCGGAGAGACCACCACCGCCACCCCCTGACGCAAAAGAGCAGGCAGCTGATAACAAATCGATTTTCCTGCGCCTGTGGGCATCACCGCCAGTACGTCCTGTCCTTCCAGCAGGCTGTCCACCACTTCTTCCTGTCCCGGACGAAACTGGTCATAGCCAAACACCTGACGCAGGATTTCATATTTCTTCTGTACCAATTTCGGTTCCATGCCATCCCTCCTTACGCGCAGACTTCTCCCAGTATAACCCTAAACACCTGACCGTGTAAACAAAAAAGTCCGGGCTTTCTTTGAAAGCCCGGACTTTTTCATTTTACGCCTCGTAGACCACGCGTCCGTCTACCAGTGTCAAAGTAACCTTCATATCCCGGATCGTATCCATGGAACGGGTAAAGACGTTGTCGCTCAGCACAGCAATATCAGCTTGCTTGCCGGCTTCCAGCGTTCCTGTCTGGTTTTCACGATAAAAATCGTAAGCACCGCCGCTGGTCCACGCCATCAGAACTTCCTTTACCGTCAAGGTGTTTTCCGGATGGAAAGGTTCGCCGCCCTCGGGGAATTTCCCGGTCACGCTATGATACAAGGATTGAGGAATGTCATCAATGACCAAAGGCAGATCTGTGCCGCAGCACAAGCGCACGCCGCTGTCCGCCATTTTCCGGCGGTTCCAGTAGCCTTTTCCGCGCTCTGCGCCCAGCTTCTCCTCGATCATTCCCACTTTTCCGGCATAGTCCGCAATGGCCTGAATCTGCGGATAGAACTCACAAATCACGCCCATGCGGCCCATGCGTTCCAGATCCTGCGGGTCGCTGAATTCAGCTTCGGTCACCGCGTGGCGGTTATACACTTTTCCGTCATCCGTTTTGCGGCACTTATCATAAATATCCAGTACACGTGCCACAGCAGCATCTCCCTGGGCGTTCAGCGAAAAGCGGAAGCCTTCCCGGTCTGCGCGAAGCACCTCGTCCTCAATCTGCGCCCAATCAATGTCCTGCGCACAAACCGTATCCGGCGCACAGAGATACGGTTGTTTCAGGAAACCATTCATCTGGCTGATGGAGCCATCCGTCATGCGATTGAAGCCGGAGAACTGAACAAAGGGGCCCTTGAAACGGTCGCGCATGGCTTTGCCGTATTCCAGATTGGCGCCTTCTTTTACAGGTTGGCTCATAAAACTCACGCGGAGCGTCATCTTGCCGGATTTTTCCTTTTCCTCTAAAACATCCGTAAAGGAGCTGAAGGTATCATAACCGATCTCCTTGACAGAAGTAATGCCACGGCTGTTCAACATCTGCATATACTTATCAAACAGCGGTGCGCTGAACGCATGATCGTCCAGAATCTCTTCCATCAGTTTCCAGAACACTTCATTGCAGTCTGCGCTGTTGTCAAAGCCATAACGCTGAATCGCCGCGCTGTTCATCCAGAACGTCTCGGCGCCCTGCGCAAACAAGACCGCCGGACGCTGCGGGAACGTGCGGTCCAATTCTTCCGGGCCGCCGTTGGGCACAGCGGGATTCCATCCATGGCCCCAAACAGGTCGATCTTCCGACAGCGTATCCGCATAAGCCAAAGCAGCACGGGCAATTTCCTCGCTGCTTGTGGCAGCAGACAGATCTACGCCCACATAATTAAGAGACCAGCCGGTAAAAAATGTGTGTGCGTCCGCAAAACCGGGGCAAACAGTTTTGTCGCCCAGTTCATAAACGGTGGTATCTTCTCCAATCCATTCCGACGCAGGTTCACCTTTTCCCACCTGCAGCACTTTGCCATTGGCAACAGCTACGTACCCGGCAAACGGGTCGGCTCCGGTACCATCAAAAATACTATTGGATTTCAGCAGAATCTGCGCATATTCACTCATGCTCACATCACTCCTTGCTTTTAAGAAGCACGGCGCGTCGAATGAAGTGGCGGCGCACCGTATCACCTGGCTGTGTAAAGCGGCTGAAACCCTGTGTGTTATGTTTTCTTCAAGCAACGTGCTTGAAATTCTGTTACACTATAACACATTTTTTGTGTTCTCTGCAATAAAAAAACACTGTTTTTTTCTTTTTTGGATGATGGTACAGATTTTTTTCAAATCCTGATTCAGTATGCCGAAAAGTGGCTCATTTTTCAAAACCCAAGTTATACAAGTTGGCTGTTTTCCAATCGTCCCAAAGAAAATTTGGTCTACCAAACGAGCTTTTTTTATACCATTCATGCACAATTTTTATTGGACAATCCACAAACCTGCTTTCCGGTTTTCTGACACAACGCTGAAAATGCTTTAAAACCTCTTACATTCGCCTTTTTTGATTGATTATTTTTGTGCGCTATGCTAAGATATGCATGAAGTGGTATAAAAAACCTGGTGTGTTATGTATTTCCCTCATTTTTATTCCAGCAAGGATCGCCATTGTAGTTATTTGTGAAGCTGCAATGGTTAGGAAAGGAGAATCATCATGTCAAATCCTGAAAAATCCACTGCCGTAGCCAACAACGAGTTGGGACGTAAATTAGGGCTTGGCGCTGTCATTGCTCTGGGTGTTGGAACCACCGTTGGTTCCGGCATTTTCTCGTCTCTTTCGGAAGTTGCCAATGCGGCCAGCAGCAGCCTGTTCCTGGTGCTGGCGTTCCTGATCGGTGGCCTTCTGCAGGTTCCTGCCAACTTCTGCTATGCTGAATTGGCTTCTGCGTTCCCCGAGGACGGCGGCCAGTACGTCTATTTCCGTGAAGCCGGATCTCGTCCGCTGGCATTCCTGTGCGGCTGGGTCAGCTTCTGGGCCACTGACCCTCCCTCTATCTCCATCATGGCTCTGGCCATCGTGAACTATCTGGCTTACTTCCTGCCCATGCACGGCATCGTCCTGAAAATCGTGGCTACTGTATTCGTCCTGATTTTCATGGTCGTACATCTGCGCAGCGTAGAGGGCGGCGGTAAATTCCAGACGATCATCACCGCGCTGAAAATTCTGCCCTTTGTTTTGATCATCGGTGTGGGTCTGTTCTTTATGGATAGCTCCACTCTGCTGTCTTCCACTCCGCTGGCCGGCGCTTCCGCTACCGGCATCACTGCTCTGCTGGCAGGTATTTCTGCAACGACCTGGTCTTTCGACGGCATGGGCGCTGCCTGCTACATGTCCGGTGAGATCAAAGAGCCTGAGAAGAACATGCCCCGCGGCCTGATTCTGACTGCTCTGATCGTGCTGGCTCTGTATGTTGGCCTGACCTTCGTCGCTTCCGGCCTGCTGACCATTGACGAGCTGGCTGCTTCCGACGCTCCTATCGCGTTGCTGGCTTCCAAAATTCCCGTCATTGGTCAGGGCGCTGACGTTGTGGTCGCCATCATGGCTATCATCGTTGTAATCGGTTCTCTGTCCAGCTGCATCATGTTCCAGCCGCGCATCGAGTATGCAATGGCTCGTGACGGCCTGTTCTTCAAACAGTTTGGTCAGGTTCATCCCAAATATCAGACCCCGGCGTTCTCCATTGTTGTTCAGTGCATGGTCGCCATCGTTCTGATTTTCGCGTCCAGCCTGTCTGATCTGCTGGGTTACTTCACTGTGATTGCTTTGCTGAAAAACTTCCTGACCTTCGGCACGATCTTCGTTCTGCGCCGCAAAGCGCACTACAAACCCACTTACAAAATGCCCGGCGGCTATGTGATGCCCGTGATCGCCATGGCCATGACTGCCACCCTGATTTACTCCACCTTTATCTGGTCTGCTATCCCCAGCATCATCGCTGCGGTTGTTGCAGTCGGTACCGGTCTGCCCGCTTACTACTTGATGGAGCGCCAGAACAAAAACTCCGCTAAATAAGCGCATTTTGTAAAAAAACAAGCAAAATCGCCGCCGCCGGCAACGGCGGCGGCGATTTTCTTTTGTAAAGGAGAGTTTTCCCATGGGCCTTTTTCGTGGTGACTTTTATTCACAGAAACTTCGAATGACCACGCAGGTGAACGTTATCTTCCCGGATGTTTCCAATGATGTCACTCCTCTTTGGGAGGGCAAGCCCCGCGTTCTTTATCTTCTGCATGGGTTATCTGCCAACGCTGGAGAGTGGACACGCTTTTCTAAAATTGAATACTACGCCAAAAAGTATAATTTTATTATTATCATGCCCGAAGTGCAGCGCAGTTTTTACTGCTCCGCAGCTTACGGTCCCGATTATTTCGGCTATGTGGCAGACGAATTGCCCGCGATTTGCGCGCAGTGGTTCAACCTGCCAACTGAGCGCGAATTCACCTTTATTGCCGGCGAAAGCATGGGCGGCTACGGTGCGACCAAAATTGCTTTGCGCCGACCTGAGCAGTATGCCGCCTGCGCCAGTCTTTCCGGCGTAATGGATTATCCCGCATGGGTAAAACGCACCCGCGCGGAAGAACTTCCGGATGTACTCCCGCAGGAAGTAGATGCGCTGCATGGCGCGGGCCAGGAGCCCGCCCCGCTGGACGATCTCTTTTATTTGATGCGCCAGGAAGCCACCAATCCGGATCGCCCCCGCCTGATTCAAATCTGCGGAACAGAGGATTTTCTCTATGAAGACAACCTTCGCTTCCGCGATGCCGCCCGGGAGGCTGGTTACGGTCATACTTATCTGGAATGGGCGGGCGATCATGCCTGGCCTTTCTGGGATGTGGCGATTCAGCGTGCATTCCAATTCTTCTGCGGCTTGGATCTCAATGAAAGTCCCATCTATTAAACCAGAAAGAGGAGCGGGCTGACCGCTCCTCTTTTTTCAACTACTTCCCTATTTTTGAAATCATGCGACCGCGACAGCAGGACAAAAAAATTCGCCGAAAGCCAATGGAATGCTTTCGGCGAGTGGTGTTCCCGAGGTGATTCGAACACCCGGCCTACCGCTTAGGAGGCGGTCGCTCTATCCAGCTGAGCTACGGAAACATCTTGTACATTTTGAACGCTTTTCTATTATAAAATGCACCTGCAAAAATTTCAAGTCCGATTGAAAAATGCTTGACAAAAAGGCCTTTATTGTTTATGATATAAACAATATTTCAAATGCAGTGACGGGGAGTCCGCACACGAAACCGCGTTTTAGAGAGCTGCCGGAAGGTGCAAGGCAGTACCGGGAGTGTCGCCACTGGCCCCTGAGCAGTGCACTGAACGAAGGCTTCTTCCAGTAGGCTGCACCGGGTTTGACGCCGTTATCAGGTCAGGCTGTTCGCCAACGTTGGCTGATGGCACTAAGGTGGCTGCTTCCCGCAGCAATAAGAGTGGTACCGCGAAGATGTGATGTCTCCGTCTCTTAGCCGAATCGTCGGCTGAGAGGCGTTTTTTTTATTACCTCTCAGCCCATCCAGCAAAGGAGTGTATGTACTATGATGGAACACGTAAAAAAGTATCATCCCGGGTATTATCCCCCGCCCCATTGCGAAATGCGCTGGGCTAAAAAAGACCACATTGAAAAAGCACCGATTTGGTGCAGTGTCGATCTGCGCGATGGAAACCAAAGCCTGATCGTTCCCATGACGCTTGCGGAGAAACTGGACTTTTTCCAGTTTCTCGTCAAACTCGGTTTCAAAGAAATCGAAGTCGGATTCCCCGCAGCCAGCGAAACCGAATATGAATTTCTGCGGGCATTGATCGAACAAAACCTGATTCCCGATGATGTGACCGTTCAGGTGCTGACACAGTGCCGCGACCACATCATCCGCAAAACATTTGACGCACTGAAAGGCGCCCCCAGTGCCATTGTTCATTTTTACAATTCCACCAGCGTGGCACAGCGGGAACAGGTATTCAAAAAGTCCAAAGAAGAGATCAAAAAGATCGCTACGGACGGAGCCAAGCTCGTCAAACAGCTGGCCAGCGAATACGAAGGTAATTTCCGCTTTGAGTACAGCCCTGAAAGCTTTACCGGCACGGAACCCGAGTACGCACTGGAAGTTTGCAACGCCGTTCTGGATGTATTGGAGCCGACCAAAGAAAAACCCGTCATCATCAATCTGCCGGTGACAGTGGCCATGAGCATGAGCCATATTTATGCCAACCAGATCGAGTACATGAACGACAACCTGAAGTACCGTGAAAATGTGATTCTGTCTCTGCACCCGCACAATGACCGCGGCTGCGGCGTTGCTGACACCGAAATGGGCCTTCTGGCCGGAGCTGACCGCGTGGAAGGCACTCTGTTCGGCAACGGAGAGCGCACCGGCAATGTGGATATTATCACCGTGGCCATGAACATGTACAGCCTGGGCGTAGACCCGAAGCTGGACTTTTCCAACATGCCGGCCATTGTGGAGGAATACGAAAAAGTAACCCGCATGCATGTGTACGACCGCACCCCCTATGCGGGCGCGCTGGTCTTCGCCGCCTTCTCCGGCAGTCATCAGGACGCCATCGCCAAAGGCATGAAATGGCGTGAAGAAAAGAACCTGTACGAGTGGACCGTTCCCTATCTGCCCATCGACCCGCACGACGTGGGACGCGAGTACGAGACAGATGTTATCCGCATCAACAGCCAGTCGGGCAAAGGCGGTATCGTGTACATTCTGGAACAGAACTACGGCTACGATTTGCCGCCGAAAATGCGGGAACGCCTGGGATATGCCGTCAAAGATGTTTCCGATCATCTGCATAAAGAACTTTCCCCCAAAGACATCTATGGTATTTTCGAAAACGAATTTCTCAACAAAGAAGCGCCCTTTGCCATTACGGATGTCCATTACATCCAAAAAGAGGGTGTATACGCCATGGTCAGCGTGAAAGAGGGCGACATCACCGTAGAATACACCGGCCGTGGCAATGGCCGTCTGGATGCGGTCACCAATGCGATTCATCATGGCTCCGACCGCGATTTCTCCATCCTGACATACAAAGAGCATGCGCTTGAGACCGGCTCCACCAGCCACGCGGTGGCATACGTAGGGCTGGAATGGACCGACGGCTCGGTCAGCTGGGGTGCCGGTCAGCACACCGACATTATTATGGCCAGCGTGAAAGCTCTGGCCAGCGCCATCAACAATCACAAGGAGGCATGACCCATGGGCATGACAATGACGCAGAAAATTCTGGCCGCACACGCCGGATTGGACAAAGTGGAGCCGGGACAGCTGATCATGGCCAAATTGGACATGGTTCTGGGCAACGACATCACCAGCCCGGTTGCCATCAATGAGTTTGAAAAAGCAGGCTTCTCCTCGGTGTTTGACCGAACCAAAATCAGTCTGGTAATGGATCATTTCGCGCCCAACAAGGATATCAAGGCTGCGCAGCAGACCAAGCAGAGCCGTAACTTTGCCAACAAATACGACATTCTCAATTTCTACGATGTGGGCAACATGGGAATCGAGCATGCTCTTCTGCCCGAAAAAGGACTTGTCACTGCCGGCGACTGCGTGATCGGTGCGGACAGCCACACCTGCACCTATGGCGCGCTGGGTGCGTTTTCCACCGGGGTAGGCTCTACCGATATGGCAGCAGGCATGGCCACCGGTCAGTGCTGGTTCAAGGTTCCTTCTGCCATTCGCTTTCAGCTGACCGGAAGCCTGCAGGGCTGCGCCAGCGGAAAAGATGTGATCCTGCATATCATCGGTCAGATCGGTGTAGACGGAGCGCTGTACAAGAGCATGGAATTCGGCGGACCCGGTCTTGCTTCTCTGAGCATGGACGACCGGCTTTGCATGGCCAATATGGCCATTGAGGCGGGCGCCAAGAATGGCATTTTTGAAGTGGACGACGTGACCCGTGCTTATCTGAACGGACGGGAGCAGCATCCGGGCGTCACCTATGCTCCCGATCCCGATGCAGAATATGAGAAAGTCATTGAAATCGATCTGTCATCCATTCGTCCTACAGTGGCTTTCCCGCACCTTCCGGAAAACACCAAGACCATTGACGAGGCAGCTGCTTTGAATGTAGCCATCGATCAGGTGGTCATCGGCAGCTGCACCAACGGCCGTCTGTCCGATATGGCTGCCGCAGCCGCCATTCTGAAGGGCCGGAAAGTTGCAAAAAATATCCGTGCGATCGTGATTCCCGCCACACAGCAGGTATACAAAGACTGCATCCGGCTGGGATACATTGACACCTTCATCGACGCCGGCTGTGTCGTGTCCACTCCCACCTGCGGCCCCTGCCTGGGCGGCTACATGGGAATTCTTGCGGAAGAAGAGCGCTGTGTCGCCACCACCAACCGCAACTTTGTAGGCCGCATGGGCCATCCCACCAGCGAGGTCTATCTCGCCAGCCCGGCGGTCGCGGCCGCCAGTGCGCTGGCGGGCAAAATTGCCAATCCTGAGGAGGTAATGTAATGGTACAGGGAACCGTACATAAATACCCGGACAACGTGGATACAGACGTCATCATTCCGGCCCGTTATCTGAACACCGCCAATCACGCCGAACTGGCTGCCCATTGCATGGAAGACATTGATCCTGACTTCCGCAAAAAAATGCATGCGGGAGATATCATGGTGGCCGGCTGGAACTTTGGCTGCGGCTCTTCCCGGGAACACGCCCCCATCGCCATTAAGGAGAGCGGCATTGCCTGCGTGATCGCGAAGACCTATGCCCGTATTTTCTACCGCAATGCCATCAACATCGGTCTTCCCATTTTTGAATGCGAAGCCGCCAGCAACGGCATTTCCGACGGCGATGAAGTGTGCGTGGATTTTGATACCGGCCTGATCACCAACATCACCACCGGCAAAACCTATCAGGCGCAGCCCCTTCCCCCCTTCATTCAGAACATTGTAAACAAAGGCGGACTTTTGAATTCGCTGAAATAATCGCCCCACAGGAGGTTTGTTATGCGCAAACGCATTACTGTTTTAAAAGGAGACGGCATCGGCCCGGAAATCGTCAATGAGGCGCTGAAAGTTCTGGAAGCAGTGGCCGAGACCTACGGGCACCACTTTGCCTATCAGTGCATGGACATTGGCGGCATTGCCATCGACCAGCACGGAACCCCGCTGCCGCAGGAGACGATCGACGCCTGTCTGGACGCAGACAGCGTACTGCTGGGCGCGGTGGGCGGTCCCAAGTGGGACGGTCTGCCCGGCGATATCCGCCCGGAAAAAGGATTGCTGGGCATTCGAAAAGCCATGGGCCTCTATGCCAATTTACGCCCTGCCCGCCTGTTCCCTCAGCTGGCAGATGCAAGCCCGCTGCGCAGAGAAATCGTGGAGAAAGGCATTGATTTCGTAGTGGTGCGCGAACTGATTGGCGGCGTGTATTTCGGGGAGCACAAAACAGAAGAAGTCGACGGCGAATTGGTTGCCACCGACGTTATGCCCTACGCCGAGCACGAGATCCGGCGCATTGTTCAGGTGGCCATGGAAATTGCGAAAAAGAGACGCAGCTGTGTCACCAGTGTGGACAAAGCCAACGTACTGGATACCAGCCGGCTCTGGCGCAAAGTGGCCGGTCAGGTGGCCGCAGAGCATCCCGATGTGGCGTTTTCCAACATGCTGGTGGACAACGCCGCCATGCAGATCGTCAAAAATCCCGCACAGTTTGACGTGATGGTCACGGAAAATATGTTTGGAGACATTCTTACAGATGAAGCCAGCATGATTACCGGCAGCATCGGTATGATTCCCTCTGCCAGCCTGGGTGACGGCACCCGTGGTCTGTACGAGCCGATTCACGGTTCCGCCCCCGACATTGCGGGACAGGACAAAGCCAATCCTATCGGAACCATTCTCTCCGCTGCCATGATGCTGCGGTACTCCTTTGATCTGTGCCGGGAGGCCGACGCAGTGGAAGCCGCTGTGGCACAGGTGCTGGATCAGGGATTGCGCACCGCCGACAGCATGGCCGACGGCTGCACGCTGGTGGGATGCCGCGCCATGGGCGACGCCATTGCCGCAGCGATCTCCGCCCAGACCTGAAACAAGGTGTTTTTCAAACGTCCCGGTTTAAAAGCCGGGACGTTTTTATATATTTTGCTCTTCAAAGCGCCTCAAATGTGCTATAATAAAAGGGCTTGTCAAAAGGGAGGCCTGGAAATGAAGATCATTGAACAAATTTGTGTGGTATTTGCCATCTGCCTTGCTGCCGAAGGCATTTCGGCAATTTTGCCGTTCCCCTTTCCCGCCAGTGTGCTGAGCATGGTTCTTCTGTTTGTTCTGCTGGCCACAAAGGTGTTGCATCCGGATCACATCCGGGAAAAATCCGAATTTTTGCTGGACAATATGGCGCTGTTTTTTGTGCCCGCCTGTGTCAGCATTTTGAAATACAAAGACGCGCTGATGCAGAATCTGCTTCCGATTCTGCTGATTTGCATCTTTACCACACCGCTGGTCTTTCTGGTCACCGGCCATGTCGTTCAGCTGACCATGCGGCTTTTGCAAAAGAAAGGAGGGCCTCGGGAATGATTCAGGCCATGACAACATCTCCACTGTTCGGCATCGTTCTGTGCATTGCCACATTTCTTCTGGGGCGCTGGGTTCAGATAAAAACCCGTTCTCCTTTGGCCAATCCTCTTTTGATCTCCACGGCACTGTGCATTGCCGTTCTGTGTCTGTTCCAAATTCCCTACGAAGATTTTTCCAAGGGCGGCGACATCATCAACATGATGCTGGGGCCGGTGACCGCTGTGCTGGCACTGGGCATTTACAACCAGTATGCAGTTTTAAAGCAATATTTCCTGCCGGTTCTTCTGGGATGCACCGCCGGCAGCCTGACCAGTATTTTCAGCGTGCTGGGGCTGTGCCATCTGTTCGGCGTAGATGATGCGGTAACTGCCGCCATGATGCCCAAAAGCTGCACCACTCCGATTGCTGTCAGCATTGCGGAAAGTCACGGCGGCCTTGCCGCCATTGCCGCGGCTTGCGTGATGATTGCCGGCTTGACCGGATCTCTGTGCGCCCCTTTGTTTGCCCGCTGGTTCCGCATTCAGGACCCGGTGGCTCAGGGGCTCGCCACCGGCGCCTGCAGCCATGCGCTTGGAACCATTAAAGCCCGTGAAATGGGCGAGCTTCAAGGTGCCATGAGCAGCATCGCCATTGGCGTCTGCGGTTTGATTTCCGTTGTGATCACCATCTTTTTATAAAAAACGGAGTCGCTCTCACACGAGAAGCGACTCCGTTTTTTAAGTTTTGTCTTTCTTTTGTTTTGCCTGCCGCAGACGCTCCATCTGATCGGGCAGAATCACGTCTGCCCCGCCCAGAGCCTCGGTATAATATGCCATCCGGCATACCGCCTCCAACACTTCCAGACGGTTATAGGCGGCTTCCAGATTTTTGTCCCAGACCAGCGCGCCATGATTTTTCATCAAAAGATTGTTGGTCTGCCTGGTATAGGGCTCGATTGCCCGAACCATCTCTGATGTGCCGGGTACTGCAAACTCCGTCACGGGCACCGTTCCCAAAAACAGTGGCGCCTCCACAAAATAATTTTCCGGAACAGCCCGGCCCGCCGAGGCGAAGGCCGTGGAAAACGGCGGATGGGAGTGAAGCACCACCTGGATTTCCGGCCGCGTTTCATAAATATGCCGATGCATGGGAAACTCCGAAGAAGGAACGCCGCCCTCAAGCACATGGCCGTCTGCCGCCACCACCAGCAGGTCTTCCGCGTGCAAAAAACCTTTATTCCGTTTGGAGGGCGTGATCAAAAATGCCCCGTCCGGCATACGCATACTGAAATTGCCGTCACTTGCAAAGACCAGGCCGCGCTCATAAATGCGCCGGCACCAGTCCGCCAGTTCTTTCCGCTGCGCCTCATACAGCATGATTGTGTTCCCCCTGTAAAAGCTTGTTTTTCGCCTTTTCCAAAAATGTTTCTGACCCAAAGCTGCCCGATTTCAGAACAAAGCGAAGGTCGCTTCGTTCCAAAGATGTGCATACGGATACTCCCGGCTCGATTTGGGGCCCGACCCGCATACCGCCCACCTGAAAGCGGCGACAAAAGGAAGCGGAAGTGTCTCCGCCGCAGACAATGATGTTTCGCACGCCATCTTCCTGTGCCAGTGCATAGGCCAGCCCGGCCAGCGCATCGGAGACCGCTGTCGCTGCCGCCGGTGCGCTGATGCCCCGTTCCGCAGCCAGTTCCTTTGTTCTTCGAATCTGCTCCGGTTCAGAGCAGGTTCGAAGAACGACCATTTCACTGTTCCGGTGCTCTCGATACGCCTCGCGGAGCCGTTCCATTTCCTTTTCTCTGCGCGCAGAATCAAACAGTTCCGTTGTCCCCAACGTCAAAACCGGACAGCCTGTGGCCTCTGCAAAAGCGATCTGGGCAGCTGTCTGCGGCGTAAGGCTGCCCGCCAGGCAGAGCACCTTCTCTCCCGCTCGGCATGTTTCCAATCCTTCAGTGTTTGCTTCCGCCGGCTCCCGCATTCCCAGATAATATGCAATGGCAGAGCTCCCGCAAATCACACGCTCATTCTCCAGCACAGCAGCCAGCCGTTCAAGGTCCCGGTTGTTGCGCACATCAAAAATGGCGTATCCGCCCTGCTTCTTTTTCTCCTGCAGAATGCGGACCAGAGATTCATCGCTTTTCTCGTATTCGCGCCAGCTCACCGAACAGACCGGACGCTTTGTTTGTGCGGACAAAATTTTTACCAGGTCAGACTCTCGCATGGGATTGACCGGATCGTTTCGAAACTGAGATTCTTCCAGCTTTACTCCATATACATAATGGATCCCGTCCAACGTGGTGCGGCCATTGTCGGGGAACCCCAATACCACAGGGGCAAACGGCTCTCCTGTTGCGTCCAGCATTGCGTCAAACTCAGCGCCAATGTTTCCGCGGAATACCGAACACTGTTTGGAAAAAAACTGGTCCGCCTGCCCCGCAAATCTCCGGACGACCTCATACACTCTCCGGTATGCCTCATCAGGCTTTACAAAGCGCGAATCCGTATCCACAACCAGCTTGGAACAATCGCCGAAGCAGGCCTGCTGCGCGCTTGGAAAGGGGTATAAAACCGACGGATGGCCGCTGTTATAATACATCAGTCCAATGTCATCCGCACCAGTGATATCGTCTGCCGCCACCAGCACTCTCTTCATCGTTTTTCACCATCCAATGCGGCCAGATCATCTCTCAATTTTTCAATGCCCAATCGCGGACTGGTAAGCACTTGGGCACAGATTTCATCCGGAAGGCCGTCAGCTGCACTGGCCATGGATGCCTGCGCCAGTACGATCACATTTGCCTGTGCCCCCTGCTCTGCCAGCGCCCGGCGGATTTTTTCGTCATGCAGCGCACGGTCTCCTTGCATCAATGCATCGTAAGCGCCCTCTACCAGAACAGTGCGAATCTCGCAGAATTGGGTTTGCTTTTGCGACAGCCGTTTTAAAAGACGCGCAGTCGGCTCCAGAGTGCTTGCCAACGTGGCAAACACGCAGATGACGCCGCCGCGCCGCACTGCCTCGCACGCCATTGCCTCGTCGATGCGATACACCGGAATATCCAGCATTTCATTGGCCTCCTGAGCAAATTCGCCCACGGTGGAACAGGCGCTGAGGATAGCCTGCGCGCCGTTTTTGCGGGCAATTTGGGCATATTCCAGCCAGCGTTCCCGCACCCAATCGACCCGGTATCCCCCGTTCATATCCGGCAAAATGGAATCATCCAGAAGGTTGAACACCTCTGCATTCGGAATCTCGCTGCGAATCAGATCGCCCAGGCTGGCGATCGTTGCCGGCGTCGTGTGAATCACCGCAATTTTCATACTTTGCTCCGTCCTTTCTGTATCTCTGTTAAAAACGATAGCATTCTTTCCGGGAATTTTCAATGCCCGAAAACAAAAATGGCTGTCGCAAGAAACCCAAACGAGTTTCTTGCGACAGCCATTTTCTTAGGCTGACGGGGACCTGTTAGCCAATCTCCACCATGACTTTTACGCCTTCCCGCACCGCGGCGGCGCGCATGACTACACGGATGGCCTTGGCAATACGGCCCTGCTTGCCGATTACTCGGCCCATGTCTTCTTCCGCAACCGTGAGGTGGTACACAATGACGCCTTCCTCATTGGCTTCGTCTACCGTTACCTGCACGGCGTCCTTGTTTTCCACAAGGCCCTTTGCGACTGCCAACAAAAGCTCCTGCATGTCGCTACCCCCAAATTACAGAATGTCGTTCTTCTTCAGCAGAACACGCACCGTATCGGTGGGCTGGGCGCCGTTGGCAATCCAGGTTTTCGCTTTCTCCGCATCGATCTTCACGACCGCCGGCTCCTTGGTGGGATCGTAGTAACCGATCTCCTCAATGAAGCGGCCATCGCGGGGGAAACGGGAGTCCGCAACTACCACGCGGTAGAAGGGAGCTTTCTTCGCGCCCATGCGGCGCAGTCTGATTTTAACAGCCATGCTGTCACCTCCTGTATTTTTGTATTGCGCTGCCCAAGGCACCGCAATGAATTTATAGCATCGACCAAAGGCCGAAACCATCGCTTACATGCCGAACAACCGGCCAAAACCGCCGCGCCCGAACTTTTTCGGGTTCTTTTTCAGCTGCTTCATCATTTTGCTCATCTGCTCAAACTGGCGCAGCAGGCGGTTCACGTCTTCCACTTTGGTCCCGCTGCCCGCGGCAATGCGTCGCTTGCGCTTGGGATCAATGATCGACGGTTTTTCCCGCTCGGCGGGAGTCATACTCTGAATAATGGCTTCGATATGAACAAAAGCCTTGGACTCGTTGATCTCGTCCATATCCACTTTTCCGGCCAAGCCTGGCAGCATGGAGACCAGCGCACCCGCGCCGCCCATCTTTTTCAGCTGCGCCAACTGGTCCAGCATATCGTTCATGTCGAACTTGTTCTCCATCAGGCGCCGGGCGGTCTCTTCCGCTTTTTTTGCATCCGCCGTGTCCTGCGCCTTCTCGATCAGCGTCAGCACATCGCCCATTCCCAGAATGCGGCTGGCCATGCGGGCGGGATGGAAGACTTCCAAATCGTCCAGCTTCTCGCCCACGCCTGCAAATTTGATAGGTTTGCCCGTTACAGCACGCACGCTGAGTGCGGAACCGCCTCGGGTATCACCGTCCAGCTTCGTGAGAATGACGCCATCCAGGCCGGTGCTCTCGCCAAAGCTTTTGGCCACATTGACCGCGTCCTGACCTGCCATGGCATCGATGACCAGCAGCGTCTCGTCCACGGGGACCGTCTGCTTGATGCGCCCTAATTCAGCCATCAGTTCCTCGTCCACATGGAGACGACCGGCGGTATCGAGAATCACAATATCGTTTCCGTGATCCTTGGCATGCATCACGGCGCGACGGGCGATCTCCTCTGGTTTTGCGCCATCCAGCTTGAAAACCGGTGCTCCCGCCTGGGCACCCACCACACACAGCTGATCCACAGCCGCCGGGCGGTAAATATCGCAAGCGACCAGCAACGGCCGATGGCCTTCCTTCAAAAAGCGCTTGGCCAGTTTTGCGCAATGCGTGGTTTTACCGGCACCCTGTAAGCCGCACATCATGATGATTGTAGGCGGTTTCGACTTGATATGAATGCGGGCCGCTTCATCGCCGCCCATCAAGCGGGTCAATTCCTCGTTGACGATTTTGATAACCTGCTGGGCGGGAGTCAGGCTTTCCATGACCTCCTGGCCCATGGCGCGCTGGGTCACATCCGCAATGAAGTCTTTGGCAACCTTGTAGTTGACATCGGCTTCCAGAAGTGCCATACGCACCTCGCGCATGGCTTCCTTGATGTCCTGCTCCGTGAGCTTTCCCTTGCCGCGCAGCTTTTTAAAGACGGACGACAGTTTGTCGCTTAAGGATTCAAAGGCCATATCGGTTCCTTTCGGTGTGGTTACTGATTGTCGGTGATGGACTTCACGATGTCCAGCATCTCGTTGCAGGAATTTTGAATCTCCTCGCTCATGTCATAGCGATTGGCGTTGCAAAAACGGATCTCTCTTGTCAGATGATCCAGCCGGGAAAGGCCCTCCTGCATGGCCCGGTAACGCTTTGCAAACCCGATTTTTTCCTCCAGTTCCAGCATGGTGGTCTCGCCGCGCTTGATCGCGTCGCGCACGCCCTGCCGGCTGATGCCGAAATTTTCCGCAATTTCGGACAGGGAAAAATCATCGTTATAATACTGCTCCATCACATCGCGCTGCTTATCGGTGAGCACGTCGCCGTAAAAATCAAGCAGGTAAGAAATCTCCAGATTTTTGGCCACGTCTCTCCTCCTCCCAGCGTTCTTGTAAACGCAAAGCACTTTACAACATGCGCTATTATACCGCACCGCGCGTGTAAAGTCAATAGGTTTACACGTTGGTTTTTCACTTTGTCAAAATGACAAAAAGAGACGTTTTTTCGGGGCTTTTCCCTGTTGCATCTGATGGCGTTTATTGTATAATAAAAGAAGAAATGTTCGACTTTTCCACAAAAAGGGGGCGGATTTGCCGTGCAGATTTTTCAAAGCTATTACGAAACACTGTATCAGCGTCCTGTAGTGCGTCTGGCCGGATACAGCGCGCGGCACGGTCTGCCCGCTTCCCTGTATGCGTATCTGGCGGCGGGTGGCCCCACCAATTCAGCCAAGGACGCGCTGGCTGAAGGAATGCTGGCCATTGCCACTGAAAAAGGGCTTTTGAAACCCGGTCAGACTGTGGTGGAAGGATCCAGCGGCAGTTTTGCGGTGGCATTGGCCATTTCCTGCGCCCGCAGCGGGCACCCGCTGGTACTGTGCATGCCGGCGACCGTTCCCACAGAACGCCAGCACATGCTGGCAAAACTGGGCGCCAAAATCGCGCTGACCAATTACGTATACGGACGCCGGGGTGTGGAAAAGCGCGCGCAGGAAGCTGTGGAGCGCACCGGCGGCTATTACTTGAACTATTTTGACAACGACTGCAACGCCGAATTTCACCGCCGGGTGACAGGCCCCAACATTGCCCGTGCCACCGAAGGGGCCTTGGATGCCATTGTGGTGGGCGTGGGTTCCGGCGGAACCATTACCGGTGTGGGCGAATACATCAAAGCATGGTACCCGGATGTAAAGATCATTGCGGTGGAGCCTTACGAAAGCCAGGCCATCGGCGGCGGATTTGTCGGCAAACACAACATTCCCGGCTTGGGGGCCGGCTTTGTGCCCGAAAACTACAATCCCTACATTGTGGACGGCGTAGTGCCCGTGGCATCCAATGTGGCCAACCAGACGGCGCAGGAGGTTCTTCGTACCGATGCCGTACCGGCTTCGCCCAGTGCGGGCGCAACACTGGCAGCCGCCCGGGAACTGATGGAAGAAAAGCCCGAACTCCAGCGTGTCCTGTGCATTTTTGCGGGAAAAGAGTTGTATGAATAAACAGTAAAAGAAGCCCGGACCATGGTCCGGGCTTCTTTTTTATAATTGTGGCAAGGGCCCTTCCCGAAACCCTTCTGGAGAAAGATACCACAAGCTGGAAAAGCCGCAGGCCTGAAGGATTTCCAGCGCCTGCCGGTAGCCAAATACAATCGTTTCGGGGCTGTGACTGTCAGCGGTCAGTGTGATGCGCCCGCCTCTTTGCGCAATGGCGCGAAGCAGGAACGGAGCCGGGTACGGCAAGGTGCGGTATCCCCGTGAAACGGCACCGGTATTCACCTCCAGAATCGCGTCCTGTTCCAACACCGCATCCAGCGCTTCCAGCGCCGCATGGCGATAGGCGCGGGCCGACGTATCAAACAGACGGTCCTCCTCATTAAACTTGGTCAGAAGATCAAAATGCCCCACGATCTGACATCCGGTTTGCTGGACCACCTGTGCTGTCAGACGATAGTACGCTTTCGCCAGCGCCATGGCGTCTCCGCCAAACAGGCACAGCAGACGCCGAAAGGCCTCCTCGCTCTCATCCACCCAACGCAATGCCCCTTCTGCCGGCACTCCATGCACCGACCCGATAAGGTAATCCCATTCTCCGACAGTCGGCGGAGAAAAAAAGTCCTGTTCCAGGCCCAGATATACATCCATTTTCCCCGCCCAGCGCCGGCGCTGTTCCAGGACCTGGCTGCGGTAAGCTGCGATCTCCTCTTCCCGCATGGTCCAGGACTGCTCCGCCAGAGGTGCATGGCCGGAAAACCCGATGGCGCTGCAACCTGCTCGGAAGGCAGCTTCCGCCATCTGTGCAGGCGTTCCTGTCCCGTCGCAAAAAACCGTGTGCGTATGCAGGCTCTGCGGTCTCATGTCATTTTCTCCTGTTTGACCTTGTGGTCGATCACATGGCGGGATGCCAGTTCCTTGCGCACATCTTCCACGGAAATCCCCATCTCCACCATCAGTACCATCACGTGGTACATCAGGTCGGCAATCTCGTAGATGGTCTCGGCCTTATCCTGTGCCTTGCCCGCAATGATCACCTCGGTGGATTCCTCCCCCACCTTTTTCAGAATTTTATCCAGTCCCTTCTGGAACAGGTACGTGGTATAAGAGCCTTCCGGAAGGGTCTCTTTCCGGCCTTGCAGCAACTGATACAGCCCTTCCACAGAAAACGGCTCTCCCGACTGAGAGATGTACAGCGGATCATTGAAGCAGGAGTCTGTTCCCAAATGGCAGGCAGGTCCTTCTTTGTCCACTGTGATCACCAGCGCATCCCGGTCACAATCCGCTGTGATGGTGCGGATATGCTGCACATTGCCCGAGGTTTCCCCCTTGCGCCACAGTGTCTGGCGGGAGCGGGACCAAAAGCAGGTGCGCCCTTCCGCCAGACTGATGGAAAGGCTCTCCCGGTTCATATAAGCAAGTGTAAGCACCTTTCCCGACCCTGCATCCACAACGATGGCCGGGATCAGACCCTGCGCGTCAAATTTCAAATCATCAACAGACAGCACGAAAACTTCCTCCTTTAATCCAAAACCCGCATGGGGATTCCCCGCCGGGCCAGCGTGCGTTTCAATTCGGGAATCGACACTTCACCAAAATGAAAAATAGAGGCGGCCAGCCCCGCATCCACCTTGGGCAGCGTCTCGAACAGGGTGACAAAATCCTGCTCACATCCGGCACCACCTGAGGCAATGACCGGCACATTCACCGCGTCGCACACTGCAGCCAGCATTTCCAGGTCAAAACCTTTTTTCACGCCGTCGGTGTCAATGCTGTTGAGCACGATCTCCCCCGCGCCTTCTGCCACGCCCCGGCGAATCCACTGAATGGCGTCCATGCCGGTATCTTCCCGGCCTCCTTTTGCAAACACGTGGAACGAACCGTCCACCCGTTTCGCATCCACGCTGAGCACCACGCACTGATCTCCATAGCGTCGTGCCGCCGCCCCAATCAAAGACGGGTCCCGGATGGCACCTGAATTAACGCTGACTTTGTCCGCGCCGCATTTCAGCACGCGGTCAAAATCATCCAGTGTCTGAATGCCGCCGCCCACCGTAAGCGGAATGAAAATCTGCGAAGCCACCTGTGTGAGAATGTCTGTAAACAGTGCCCGCCCTTCCACCGAAGCCGTAATGTCGTAAAATACCAGCTCATCGGCGCCGCTGTCGCTGTAAAACTTCGCCAGTTTTACCGGACTGGACACATCGCTGAGGCCCAGAAAATTGACGCCCTTCACCACCCGGCCGTCCTTCACGTCCAGGCAGGGAATGATTCGTTTTGTAATCATTGTGCCCCCTCCTCCCGCACGGCGCGGGCCAGGTCTACCGCACCGGTATACCAGGCTTTCCCGATGATGGCGCCATAAAGGCCCATCCCGCTCAACCTGCGCAGGTCCTCGTTGCTGCTCACCCCGCCGGATGCAACGATGCGGCAGCCCACAGCTTTCTGCAGCTGCTCAAGGCGGTGGAAAGACGGTCCCTGCAGCGTTCCGTCGGTATCGATGTCTGTAAAAATCAGCGTGGAAACGCCCAGTGCTTCCATTTCGCGGGCAAACTCGCAGTAATCCAGGCCGGAATCCTCCACCCAGCCGGCAGTGCACACTTTACCGTTCCGGGCATCCACGCCTACGGCAATGTGTTCGGCTCCCCAGCGAACTACCGCATCCGCTACCAGCTGCGGGTTGGACACAGCGGCAGATCCCAGAACAGCCCGATAGACACCCATGTCAAACACTGCTGCAAGGTCCTCCTGGGTGCGAATACCACCGCCCAACTGCACTTTCAGCCCGCTTTGCACCACGGTTTGCACGATATCACGGTTTTTGCGCTGGCCGTTTTGGGCTCCGTCCAGGTCCACCATGTGCACATACGCCGCACCCGCGTCACGAAACGCCGTAGCCGTGGCGGCCGGGTCCTGCGCCACCTGCTGCACAGTGGCAAAATCCCCTTTATACAGACGGACCACCTGCCCGTCCTTTAAATCCATTGCGGGAAAAAGAATCATAACGGTTACTCCATTTCACAAAAGGCGCGCAGGATGCTGAGTCCCACAGCGCCGCTTTTTTCCGGATGAAACTGCACGCCCATCACGTTGTCACGGGCCACCGCTGCCGTCAGCAGCGGGCCGTACTCTGCCCGGGCGATGATCGCTTCATCCGGGCTGTCCGCATAGTAAGAGTGAACAAAGTACACACAGTCACCCGGGCGAATGCGGGAAAACAGCGGATGGACCGGTTTGTCCTCTGAAAAGCACAGTGCATTCCAGCCGATGTGCGGGACCTTATACTCCGCGGGGATCATCGGCCGAATAGGCCGCACCGTGCCTGGAACGAGCCCCAGACCTGCGTGCGTTCCATATTCCAGGCTCTGCTCCAAAAGCAGCTGCATTCCCAGGCAGATGCCCAGCAGCGGCTTACCCGCCCGAGCCGCTTCGCGCACGGTCTCATCCAAACCGGTGCTTTTTAACAGGGCGGCAGCGTCTCCAAAAGCACCTACGCCCGGCAGAACCACCCGGTCAGCAGCGAGAATTTTCTCCGCATCGCCCGTGACGCAGGCTTCTGCGCCGATGGCCGCGAAGGAGGATTGAAGGGAAAACAGGTTTCCGACGCCGTAATCCACAATGGCGATCATCTCACAGAACCCCCTTTGTGGATGGGATCTCCCCTGCGGCCGTCGGGTCCAATGCCACCGCCTGCCGCAGGCTGCGGGCCAGACTTTTGAACATTCCTTCAATAATGTGATGGCTGTTGCAGCCTGCCAGCTGGCGCACATGCAGTGTGAAATTGCCGCGGCGGGTCAGCGCCAGTAAAAACTCCTGTGCCAGCTGTGTATCAAAGGTTCCCACCTTCTCCGTGGGGATATTCATCTCACAGCACAGCATTCCCCGCCCGGACAGGTCCACCGCCGTGAGGATCAGCGCTTCGTCCATGGGCAGCAGCATGCTGCCGTAACGGGTAACACCCCGCAAATCCCCCAGCGCCTTCGCCAGGGCGTCCCCCAGGCAGATGGCCACGTCCTCCACGGTGTGATGGTCATCCACCCAGGTGTCGCCCTTGCACTGCACCGTCAAGTCAAATCGGCCGTGCCGGGCAAACAGCGTCAGCATATGGTCCAAAAAGCCGCAGCCCGTGGCAACTTTGCTCTTGCCGGTGCCGTCTACATTCAAAATCAGGGAGATGTCCGTCTCCCCGGTTTTTCGATTGATCTGTGCTGTACGCATGGTTCAAATCTCCTTTCTGGCATCATCCACCGCCGCCAGAAATGCATCCATCTGCGGCCGGGAACCGATGGTCACCCGCACGTAATTGCGCAGAGCCGGTTTGTCCCAGTAACGCACCAGAACACCCCGCTGCTTCAGTGCCCGATACAAAGCGCCTCCATCCATATCCGGGCAGGATGTAAAGATAAAATTCGCCTTCGAAGGCAGCGTGGAAAAACCACGCCGGGCCAGCTGCTCTTCCGTGTAGGCCCGATTCTCCTGAATGGTTCGGCAGTTTTCTTTATAATAAGTGTCGCTCTCCACGGCGGCGATGCCCGCGGCCATGGTCATGCGGTTGATGTTATAGGGGTTGGTGGAATAACGAATTTTTTCCAAATCTTCAATCAGTGCAGCATTTCCGACAGCAAAGCCCAGCCGCGCACCTGCCAGTGAGCGGGATTTGGAAAAGGTCATGCAGACCAGCAGGTTGTCATACTGCTTTGTAAGCGGCACACAGCTCTCGCCGCCGAAATCCACATAGGCTTCATCCACCAGGACCACATGGTCCGGGTTGGCGCGCACCATGCTTTCCACCTGCGCTGCCGACAGCGCCAGCCCGGTGGGTGCGTTGGGGTTTGCAAACACGATGGTGCACCCCAGATTACTATAATCCTCCGGTGCCAGCCGGAAGTCCGGCCGCAGTGGAACCACTTTGGCCGAGATCTGATAGAGCTGGGCGAACACCGGGTAAAAGCCATAGCTGATGTCCGGGAAAGCCACACCATTCTCTTTGTCGCAAAAGGCCAGAAAGGAGAAGTTCAGCACTTCGTCCGAGCCGTTGGCTACGAACACATTCTCCTTTTCCACGCCGTACTGCCGTGCCAGAGCCTGACGCAATGCCGTGCATTCCGGGTCAGGATACAGATTCAACCGTTCCGCCTCTTCTCCCCGCACTGCCGCCAGTACCTGTGGCGAGGGCGGAAAGGGAGACTCATTGGTGTTCAGCTTCACATAGTCCATATCCCGGGGCTGTTCCCCCGGGGTGTAGGCATTCAGCCCGGCAAACCGGGCGCTCATGTATCTGCTCATAAGGTTCCTTCTTTCATTCCTCTTCCGACCGGGACAAGGCGCTGCGGGCGTGGGCTTCCAGTCCCTCCTGACGGGCAAAGCGCGCAATCGAGCCGCTGACCTTTTCCAGCGCCTCTTTGGTGTAATAAGTGAACTGGGTACGCTTGACAAAATCATCCACGGACAGCGGGCTCATAAAGCGGGCGGTGCCACTGGTGGGCAGTGTGTGGTTCGGCCCGGCAAAATAATCGCCCAGCGCCTCGGGGCAGCTGCGCCCCAAAAAGACGGAGCCCGCATTGCGTACCTGTGACAGCAGCGCAAACGGGTCGTCTACGCACAGTTCCAGATGTTCCGGTGCGATTTCGTTGGCGATCTCAATGGCTTTGGCAAGATCGTCCGTCACGATGATCTTGCCGTTGTTGTCAATAGACGCCCGGGCAATGGCCGCCCGGGGCAGCTGGGGCAGCTGACGTTCGATCTCTGCCTGCACCACCCTGGCCAGTTCCGCGCTGTCAGTCACCAGTACCGCCGAGGCCATTTTGTCGTGCTCCGCCTGACTGAGAAGGTCCGCTGCCAGATGGCGCGGATTGGAAGCACCGTCCGCCACCACCAGAATTTCACTGGGGCCTGCGATCATATCGATGGCTACTTTGCCGAACACCTGACGCTTGGCTTCGGCCACATAGGCGTTGCCCGGACCAACAATTTTGTCTACTTTGGGAATGGTCTCGGTGCCATAGGCCAAAGCCGCTACGGCCTGGGCACCGCCCGTGCGGAACACCCGGTCCACTCCGGCAATGCGGGCTGCCGCCAGAATCACCGGAGCAATGTCTCCGCCCCGGCTGGGTGGAGACACCATAACGATCTCCCGGCAGCCTGCGATCTTGGCCGGAATGCAGTTCATCAGCACGCTGGACGGATAGGCTGCGGTGCCGCCGGGTACGTACAGACCCACCCGATCCAGCGGAATCACTTTTTGACCCAGGACAACGCCTTCTTCTTCGCTGACCACAAATCCTTCGCGCACCTGATGGCGGTGAAACGCGCGAATCCGGGCTGCCGCTTCTTGCAACAGTTCCACCAGCGCCGGTTCCAGCGAAGCCACCGCCGCATCCAGTTCCTCTTTGCTTACTTCCAGCTGCTCCACCTGTGCTTTGTCGAACTGCAGTGCATAGCGGCGCAATGCCGCATCACCGTCTTTCTGCACATTGGCCACAATGTCCCGCACCGCGACGCTCACATCTGCGCCGTCATCCGAGCGTGCAAAAATTTTCTCTGCGGGCACCTGGCCATACGAATAAATGGAAATCATACGGAGCCTCCTTGGTTGGTTTCCGGCAGGCCGGCCAAACACTGAGCCATGCGCCGGATCGCGTCATTTTTAAATTTATAACTGACCTTATTGGAAATGAACCGGGCACTGATGTCCACAATGGTTTCCTTGGGTTCCAGTCCGTTTTCAATCAGCGTACGTCCTGTTTCCACAATGTCCACAATCACATCGCTAAGGCCCAGCAAAGGCGCCAGTTCAATGGAACCGTTCAGCTTGATGATATCAATGTCACGGCTGACCGCACTGTAATAATTGCGTGCGATACGCGGAAATTTGGTAGCGACCCGCAGGGTCCGGCTTCGGTCATCCCGAAAGTCCTTTTTTCCGGCGACGCACATGCGGCATTTTCCCACACCCAGGTCCGCCAGTTCGTATACATCCGGGACGTATTCCAGCAGAATGTCTTTGCCCGCCACGCCCACATCGGCTGCTCCCCGTTCCACATAAATGGCTACGTCCGAGGGTTTGACCCAAAAGTACCGCACCCCGGCCTCGGGATTTTCAAACACCAATTTCCGGTTTTCTTCTTCAATGGCGGGGCAGGCATACCCCGCCTGCTTGAACATCTGATAGACTTTTTCGCCCAGCCGCCCTTTGGGCAGGGCAATGTTGACCCATTCCATGCCTTCACCCTCTCTCCTTCAGCGTGCGGAGCTCCCGGTACTGAAGTTCCGGCGGAATCTGCCGCTCCACCCGTACCGTCTTTCCGCTGGCCAGCACCGCATTGGCCGCCGCAGCTACCCGGGCCGGCGAAACGCCCTCATCGTACAGCAAAAGCACATCCACATCATAGCCCTTTGGCACGGCAAAATACCCTTCCAACAAGTCCAGATAAACTGCAAATCCAATGGCGCCGCCCGGTCGTCCCATTTTGTGAACCATGTGATCGTACCGGCCGCCGGAGAGTACCCCCGCAGCCAACCCGGGCAAAAAGCCCCGGAATACGACACCGCTGTAATAACGCGTATCATCCGCGACGGAAAAGTCCAGGCGCAGGCGGTCATCCAGGCCGTACTGTTCCATCAGACCGCACAGCTGGCGCAGTTCGTCCAAAGCCGCGGCCATCTCTTCTGTGCACACCATCTGTTCCAGCTGGGGCAGCGCCTCTTCCGGCGGCGCATACAAAAGTGCCAGCCGACACAAAACGTCCCGTGTTTGCTCCGGCAACGCATACCGGGCTGCCAACACCTCCAATGCAGCGGTATTTTTCTGTCCCACTGCCTCCAGCAAACTGCGCTGCTGCTCTTCTTCCAGTTTTAGTGGCTCCAACAACCCGGTCACAAATCCCAAATGGCTGAGATCCAGCAGATAATCCGGCGAAATAAGTTCCAAACTGCGGGCGGCCAGCATAACCACCTCGCCTACGGCATAACCGTCCAGATCTCCAATGCATTCCAACCCTGCCTGCAAAATTTCCCGATAGCCATGCGCCCCCGGAGAGGTGCGATATACATTCTCATTGTAGTACACCTTTTGCAGGCCCGCTTCCTGGCGGGAGTTTTTCAAAATCGACAGCGTCACGTCCGGTTTCAATGCCATCAGCTTTCCATCAATGTCCGTGAACGTCAGAATGTTGTCGCTGACCAAAAAGCTTTTGTTTCGCACATACAAATCGTACTCTTCAAATTTGCTCATCTTATAGGGAAGATATCCGTAACGGCGGTACAGCTCCCGCAGGCGCAGCACCACCTCTTCCTTTTTCAGCCGCAGCCCTGTTTCCATTGCAGTCCCCGCCTTTCACTTCATCACTTTAGTATAATAGCATAATAAAGCATCTCTTAAAAAATGTCAAGAAAAAAGCACGGTTTTGTTTCCAAAACCGTGCTCAGATCAACTGTCGTATTCATCCAAAAAGCTGTGGAGTTTTCCATCCAGCGTATAACCGGGCAGCATGTTCAAATTCGCATTGTGCAGACTGTGGAAGATATTGATGTCCGCTTTGGGATTCATCTGACGCAAAAGACGTACCAGTTCTTTGGTCTGCCCCCGGGCGCCATGTCCGGCACTGGCTTCACTCTCGTCCTGCTCGGTAAAGCGGCAGGCACACTGTAAAAAGCGCAAGTCGTTGTATCGTTTCCAGGCCAGGATATCTGCCTCGCGCACCAGGTACAACGGCCGGATAAGCTCCATTCCCGGATAATTGGTGCTGTGAAGCTTGGGCAGCATGGTTTTCAGCTCCGCGCCCCAGATCATGCTCATCAGCGCGGTCTCGATCACATCATCAAAATGATGCCCCAGAGCAATTTTATTGCAGCCCAGCGCCTGCGCGTTTTTATACAGATGGCCGCGACGCATCCGGGCACACAAATAACAGGGCGACTGAGTGACATTTGCCACACTGTCAAAGATGTCCGTCTCGAAAATATGCAGCGGAATCCCCATTTTTTCGGCGTTCTCCTCGATCAGCGCCCGATTTTCAGCCCGGTAACCGGGGTCCATGCACAAAAACTTCACTTCAAAAGGAACGTCCGAGTGGCGGGCCAGATGCTGCATGCACTTGGCCAGCAAAAAACTGTCCTTACCGCCGGAAATGCAGACCGCAATGACATCTCCCGCCTGCACCAACTGATAGTCCTTGCAGGCGCCGATGAAACGATGCCAGATCGGCTTTTTGTATTTTTTTATAATGCTGCGTTCAATTTCAACTCTTTTTTCCATGCTTCACCGCCGGATGGACAGCGTTTCCAGCACATTGCCGTCCAGATCTTTTGTGGTGAACACACCGTCTTCGTACACCATATAGCTGTGAATACCGTCACCCTTGGGAATGGAGACACTGCCGGGGTTCAAGAAGAAATAATCGCCCCGGTCCGCCGCCACCCGCACATGAGTGTGGCCGTGAATCAGCACATCTCCTTTGTGCAGGCAGGGCATATGCTCTTCGTTGAACAAATGGCCATGGGTCAGAAAGACCATGCGCCCTTCCAGCCAGAGAGCTGCATAATCCGCCATAACCGGAAATTTCAGCACCATCTGGTCCACTTCCGCCTCGCAGTTGCCGCGCACGGCCAGAATCTCGTTTTTCAAGCCATTGAGCAGCGCAATTACCTCTTTGGGCGCGTAATCCCGAGGCAAGTCGTTGCGGGGGCCGTGATACAAAAGATCCCCCAACAGGATCAGTTTCTCCGCCTTTTCTTTCTGATACAATTCCGCCACTTTGCGGGCGTAATAAGCCGAACCGTGAAGGTCGCTTGCAAACATCAATTTCATGTTCATCGTTCCTTTTCTAAAAAATCAAATCCGGATGTTGAGCCATTTCCCCGAGCGCACACGCAGCGTGGTGAGGAACAGACGCATAAACTGATCCAGCACCAGACCCAGCCATGC
Source organism: Ruthenibacterium intestinale (assembly GCF_040096265.1). Classification (NCBI taxonomy): domain Bacteria; kingdom Bacillati; phylum Bacillota; class Clostridia; order Eubacteriales; family Oscillospiraceae; genus Ruthenibacterium; species Ruthenibacterium intestinale. Next base: position 1,596 of record NZ_JBBMFA010000096.1, on the reverse strand, counting down.
GCCAAACAACCCCAGCCCGGCGGTGTAAGTGAACAGATAACCGGAGAGCGGACGGATGCACGCCACGCTCACAAGAGAGACCACCGCCACATATCGCGTGTCGCCCGCGCCGCGCAGGCAGCCGCTGGAAATGACCTGCGCCACCTGCATCACAACGATTAGGGCAACCATGCGCATGATCATATCGCCATGGACCAGAATTTCCTCCTCTGAAGAAAAAAGGCGGAAAATGTTGCGCCCTACCGTGGAGTACAAAAGCGCCACCGAAAGCGAACAAAACAAGCCTGCCCGCTGGCAGAAGGCCAGATACACCCGCGCCAGATCGCCGCGCCTTTCGCCCAGGCTCTGCCCCACCAGTGCAACCGAGGCCACCGAAAGGCCGTCGCCGATCGCAAAGGAAATCGTGATCACATTCATGCCCACCTGATGCGCCGCGAACGCAGTGGTCCCCAGCCGCGCGACGATCATGGTATACGTCAGGAATCCAAAACGAAGAAACAGTTGCTCTGCCAGGGAAGAAGAACCGATGTTGGCAATGGTCGCCAGTGTGCTTTTTTCCAGGCGGAAACGCGCGCGCTGAAACTGAAGATGCAAAAAGCCCTCCGGATGCATCACAGACAGAACGCTCATTCCCAGAGCCACCATTGTTCCGATCACCGTAGCCACCGCCGCTCCGGCCACGCCCAAGCGTGGAAAACCGAAACGTCCCTCAATGAGCAGGTAATTGAACACAATGTTCACGCCATTGGAAACCAGATTGGTGCGCATGGCGATTTTGGTATTTCCCGCGCCGCGCTGCGCTGCATTGATGACCATACTCACCACATTGAACACCATTCCCGCCGAGATAATGCGGAAATAAATCGCCGCGCTTTCGTGGGTATCCTCATTGGTGCCCGCAAGGCGCAAAATCGGATCGGCAAGCACAAAAGCCAACGCGGTAATGACCACAGTGAACAGCAGCGTAAGAACAATCGCCTGCGTCAATACGCGGTTGGCACCTTCCCGGTCTCCCTCGCCCTTGCGGCGTGCCACCAAAGCAGACACTGCAATATTCAGAGACATGAAAAGAGCCAGACAAATAAATTTGGGCTGGGTCGTCAATCCGACTGCCGCAATGGCATACGCACCCAAACGGGATACCATGATGGTGTCCACCATGCCCACCAGCGCCACCAAAAGCGACTCAAGTGTAGAGGGCCATGCCACCCGAATCGTACGACGCAGCAGCGATGCGTCATCCGGTAGTTCCCCCTGTGGAGCGGTGTTCTTCAAGATATGCTGTGCACAAAAAATTTTTGCCAAAAAGGCGTTCATTGCGCCGCCTCCTCACCCGTCATACGTTTTTATTTTAACACGGTTTCTGCGGTGGCGCAATCGGTCACAAAATGGCGCAGGACCCAAACCATTCAACCGGTTTGGGCCCTGCGCCGGGAATCCATATTATTCTTTGCTCTTGATGTACTCATCAATGGCCTTGGCAGCGCTTTTGCCCGCGCCCATGGCCAGAATCACCGTGGCTGCGCCCGTGACCGCGTCACCGCCCGCATACACTGCGTTGCGCGTGGTCAGGCCGTCCTCGCCGTTGGTGATGAT
>NZ_JBBMFA010000095.1:0-80219 GCF_040096265.1 Ruthenibacterium intestinale | reverse complement strand
GCGGCTTTAGCTCATCTGGTAGAGCGCCACCTTGCCAAGGTGGAGGTAGCGAGTTCGAGCCTCGTAAGCCGCTCCATATGGCGCTGTGGTAAATACTGCAGCGCCAAAATATTATGGTGCCGTAGCCAAGTGGTAAGGCAACGGTCTGCAAAACCGTTATGCACCAGTTCAAATCTGGTCGGCACCTCCAAAAAGGCATTGGTCTTCTAAAGGATCAATGCCTTTTCCTTTGTAAACAATCGATGGTTTTAACCGGTAATTTTCCGCCCGATGTGGAAGAGAGGAATATGAATGTATCATTTAATTAAAACGGAACATACCGCTCGAAGGGGAAGTTTTGAGACTGTGCATGGCACGGTGCAAACCCCCGCATTTATGAACGTTGCAACTGCAGGTGCAATTAAAGGCGGCTTATCTGCTTTTGACTTGAAAAACAATGATTGTCAGGTGATGCTGTGCAATACTTACCATTTGCATCTGCGGCCGGGCGACAAGAAAATTGCACAGTTGGGCGGCCTTCATCGATTTACCCGTTGGGACGGCCCTATTTTGACAGACAGTGGTGGATTTCAGGTGTTCAGCCTGGCCAAATTGCGTAAAATAACAGAAGAAGGCGTCACATTTGCCTCTCATCTGGACGGACATCGGATCTTTATGGGGCCCGAGCAAAGTATGCAGATTCAGGCTAATTTAGGGTCTACTATTGCGATGGCTTTTGATGAATGCATGGAAAATCCCGCAGAGTATAACTATGCGAAAAATTCCTGCGATCGAACGGTGCGCTGGCTGAAACGCTGCAAAGAGGAAATGGCCCGTTTGAAACAAAACGAGCTGGCCGTAAATCCGCATCAGCTTTTGTTTGGTATCAATCAGGGTTGCTGCTATGACGATTTGCGCATTGAGCATATGAAGCAGATCGCAGACTTGGATTTGGATGGATATGCTATTGGCGGATTGGCCGTCGGGGAACCCAAGGAAGAGATGTACCGGGTTATTTCCGTTGTAGAAGAGCACATGCCCAAAGATAAGATTCGCTATTTGATGGGCGTGGGCACACCGGGAAATATTCTGGAAGCGGTACGTCGGGGCGTAGATTTGTTCGATTGCGTAATGCCCAGCCGAAATGCCCGGCACGGTCATTTGAATACCTGGAACGGAATTATCAATATAAAAAATGCGAAATATGAGCTGGATGAAAGTCCGTTGGACCCGGAATGCTCCTGCGAGTGCTGCAAAAACTTCTCCAGAGCGTATCTCCGCCATCTGTTTAAGGCAGATGAAATGCTGGGAATGCGCTTGGCTGTTATGCACAATCTTCATTTTTACAATCATTTGATGATTCGCATTCGTCAGGCACTTGATGAAGGCAATTTTGAAGAGTTTTACCGTCAATACATTGATGTATTGGACAAGCGCATATAATCCGTGAATTTTTTGAAAAAAGCTTGCAACAGAACACTTTTTCCGATATACTGTTTTATAATGTCACGTTATTGAGGAGGATAAACAATGGACGAATCACTGGGACTGCTTGGCACTTTTATCCCTCTGGTTTTGATGGTCGCTTTGATGTATTTTCTTCTGATCCGGCCGCAGAACAAAAAAGAGAAAAAAGCTGCTGAAATGCGCAATTCAATCGAAGTGGGCGATACCGTCACCACGATCGGTGGTATCGTGGGTCACGTCCAGAGCATCAAAGAAGATACATTTGTTCTGGAGACGGGCTCAGATCGCGTGAAACTTCGGTTTAAACGCTGGGCCATTCAGGAAGTTGAGAAATTGAATCTGGAAGGCAATTCTGCTTCTTCGGATGCTTCCAAAAAAGAGCCTGCCAAAAAATAAAATTTCATAAAAAATCCTCTCTGTGCATAAGCTTTTAGCAGTTGAGTGCACAGGGAGGATTTTTTATGCCGTCGAAAAGAAAAAGAACAAATCCATCGGAACAAAAAAGTCAGATCATAAGGGGAATTCTTCCATTTGTATTCAGTTTGGTTCTGACTGTGGGGCTTTCAGGCGGGTTATGTGCAATTGCAGCCAACGCCATGTGTACAACAGATCTGGCTCCTGCTTTATTGATTCCGCTTACGACCGTGCTCATTTGCATTGCGCTTCTGATTGCAAGTTTGTTTCTCTCCGCCATCTTTAAAGGCGGAATTCTGGCAGGGACTCTTTTAGCTTCGGTCCTCATTTTATTGTTGAGCCTGCTGTCTTTTTTATTATATCAATCTTCATTTACCTCTCTCTGGGCGACAAAAACGCTGGCTTTTCTGGCCTCAGGTGCACTGGGCGGATATTTAGGAAGTGTTCTGCGAGAACGTCGCCGCAAAATCAGGCGTTAAAATCCAGCGCAAGAACGGAGAGAATAAAGGTTATGATATCATCAGCACGAGTAAAAAAGTTGCGGGCACACCGTCTGCCATATAAAAAATCAGGTTCCTGGATCTATACCATTTTCGCATGCATCACTCTGTCGGGCGTATTACTCGGCAGTCTTTGGGAAGGCTACGCGCGCGCTTCTTCAAATGAATACGCCGGTTATTTTGTTCTTCAATACCTCGCTCGATACGAGGCATCTGTTTCATTTAGAACCTTGTTAGGATCGATTGTTTGGCCGTCAATGTTCCCACTGCTGTTCTTGATCTATAACGGATTCAGCTGCATTGGAATTCCATTTGTTTTATTCGTGCCATTGTTAAAGGGTTTTTCGATCGGGAGTATCTCCGGTTACTTATATTCTACGTATGGCCTTCAGGGAATGGCGACAGTTCTTATTTTGTTCTTTTTGCCTCAAATGATACAGCTGTGGGCGGTATTGCTTTTATCGCAAGCATCAGCTCACGCATCTATCGGGCTGTTGATGCACCATTTTACCGGGGATGTCATCAATGTGACGGATCGTTTGGCTCGCATGCTGCGTATGTCGGCGAAGGCGCTTCTGCTGACTCTGACAGCCTGCGTGCTGGAAAGCATATTGACCGTTGTTTTTGCACCGGTACTATTCAAATAAAAAGGGAAGAAGGGACTGACGAAAATCATCAGTCCTTTCTTTTGTCTTTAGAAACAGTCTGTTCCAAGTCAAGGTCGGCAAAAGGGGAAGCTTGCGCCGCCTGCTTGAGTTGAGCATTTCCAAGATGCGTATAAATTTCAGTGGTAGACACATGTGCATGCCCCAAAATTTCTTTTAATGCCAGCATATCCACATGACCTTCCTGATACATCATTGTGGCAGCTGTATGGCGCAATTTATGGGCAGAATAACCTTTTCCGGATAATCCCGCCTGTTGCAGGCAAGCGTCTACGATTTGCTGTACTCTGCGGGCAGAAAGACGTCTTCCTGTGCGTTTGGATACAAACAGTGCCTGGCGATCTTGAAGATTCGGCAATTTGGCGCGTTCTTCGCAAAGGCGATGCAAAGCATTTTTGCAAGCGTTATTCAGATATACAAGACGCTCTTTGTCACCCTTGCCAAGAATACGAATTGTACCATCATCCTGAAGATCGGTAATGTTGATATTGACCAGTTCGCTCAAACGCATTCCACAATTCAGGAACAATGTAATGATGCAATAATCTCGTTCATAAAAATCGGATTGTATATTTTTTAACAATTCAATTCCTTCGGGCAGCGACAAATACTTTGGAAGGCGTTTCTTTAAAGCCGGTGTATCTACGTCATCGGTAGGATTATTCTGCAAAACCTTTTTCTTGTTACAAAGATACTTAAAAAAACCTTTGAGACAGGAGAGTTTTCGCGCACGCGTTGCGGCGCTGTTTTCGCGTTCGCGTGTTACATAATGCAGAAATTCATAAATTTCTGATGTTGTGACAGCTGCAATAAATGTCAGATCCAATTCCAAAATCGGGATTTCTTCCAAAGGCGTATCGGCCGGAACCAGTCCACGGTGCAATTTCAGAAAGCGAAAAAAGGTCCGCAAGTCAATGTAATAGCCATTCACTGTTCGTGGTGACAAGCCCCGAATGGTTTCGCTATTATAAAGAAATTCGACGACCAAAGGCGGACAATCTTTATAATCGCCGTGTTTGGAAGGCTTTCTGGAATCAATGTAACTGCTCAAGGTAAAACGCCTCCCCTATATTTCGCTAAATTTTTATTTAGTGAAATTCCCATAATCGCAAAAACGCCCCCACTAGCTACAGCATACCCGAAGTTTCGGAGCATTTCAAGCGAATGAGATAATAGTGCAAAATGGTGCAACGTATGTGCAAAGCCGAAGATAGACACCCACCCCCCGCCCGCCCTCAAGGGCGGGAGCGTGGCTCGGAACGGCAGCGGCAGCGGCCTAGGGCGGCAGAGCGCGGGCGGGCAGCGCCTGGCGCTTGACAGGCCGGGACAATCGTGGTAAAGTGGAGACGTGGCGAAGGACGGCGCGAGAGCGACCCCCTTTTTGGAAAAGAGCGGAACCCCGTGGGGTTCCGCTCTTTTCGTTTAGGAAGCCGAAAGAGCGGCCAATCTGGGGCCCCCAGCCTTCGGCCCCCGGCCCCAGCCCCCACCCCGCCCGATGCGGCCCTAGGGGCCGCAGGTACCGGGCAAGACATCCACCTGTTACAATTCGATGTCTTGCCCGGCATCGGTGGCGCGCGGCCATCCACACGCCAGGCAGGCCCCCGGTGCACGACCCCGATCGTGCACCGGGGTCGTGCACCGGGCCGCCTACCCATGCAGGCGCGGCCCGCATGGGCGGCGGTTCGGCCACCCGGGCGGCGGGGCCGTGCTGATGCTCCCGCAAGGCCCTGCGGGGCTAAGGTCTGCGCGGCTTGCGCCGCCCAGAAAAAAGGCAAGGCCAAGCCCTGCGGGCGCGTTGCGGCCTTGCCTTTTTTCTGGCGCGTCTGCCGCACTATCTTTCCGGCCAAGGTGCACGGGGCCGAAAAGCGGCCCTGTAGAGTGGTGGCCGTGTTTCGGCCCCGTGGCCCGCCGCCCCCACCCGGTACAAACCGGGGCGGCGGCGTAGTGGCCCCCCGGCCCTGCGTGGGCACCACGCCGAGCCGGGCCGGGGGCTTCGCGCCCTGCGGGCGCTTCGGGTTGCGACCGCCACAATCTCAAACGGCCCGCACCGAGCAGAAAGGCGCCCCCCTGGGGCGCCTTTCTGCTTTGTGCCGATATGGCGGGCCGTGGTATTTACTTGCCCCGCTTACCGCTCTTTTTTCGGCCCTTCTTCCCGGCTGTGATAGCGTCAGCCATGGCATAAAGCATAGTCGTTTCCCTATGCCGCCCATCATGGTTCAGCGCACGACCAACAGACTGCAGGTCTCCCGTGCGGCGGTACTCATCGACAGCCCACATTTTCCGGCCCGTATGCGTAGACACCTGAACCCCCTTGGCAATGATACCGGACACGCGGAAGACCCGAGCAACGCGGCACAAATCCTTATAGACAGCTGACCGCGTCCGATGTTTGCGCCAGTCGTTGCGGCCCTCAAAAACCCATACACGCCCGGCCTGTTCAAGCATGCGAGCGTACAACCGAGCGGGCCAATATATACGCCGCGTCTTTCCTGTCTTCTGTTCACGGACCGTCATTCGCTGTCCACGTGCCAGAGCATCGGTTTTCAGCGCCAGAACGTCACTTACACGCAGACCGGACGCAATACAGCACTCCATAACAAGCCGATTCGCGGGCATCATTGCCGCCAGTATGTAATCCATGGATGAGCGGTCAAGCCAGTCAGCACGCCCCATATCAGCACCGTTCTTCCTTCCGGCTTTTGGTGATTGCGTCAACGACCTCGCCGGAGAAGGCCGCCGAAGAACAGGCCCCGCGCCCATTCTTCCGGCTTGCCGCACGAGAAGCCCACTGTGCAAAAGACGCTTCCGCTTCTGCCACATGAACAAGCATACGGCGGACAACATCAGGCCCACAATTGCTCTCCGCGTAGTCGTGCAAATAGTGCCAGCCGCAGGCTTCAAAGACAAGCCGGACACCATCCACAAAGACAGGGCTTCCGGGTTCAGCCAAATCATACACCCGAGAAACTGCGTTCGTCACGTCAAAGTCCATCATTCTGCATTCTCCCATCTCCCGCCATATCCGGGCGGGTCACATTCTCGGCGGCGCTTCATCCAGCCGCCCAACTCTTCCAAACAGCGCAAGAACGCCGCATCATCGAACTCCACTACCCCACCAGCGGCCACCAGAGGTGCAAGCTTGTCACGCTTGCGCCGCCCCAACTCTTCCAGCCTCTCCGGCTGTTGCCACAGGGTGCGCAGAATAAAGCGGTCTGTATCATTCAGCCCAAACCACTCCGCGCCCATTTGCACCACACGCGGCACTCTAAGAACCTTGGGCCAAAGCGAACGCACATCATCAGCGCCGCACGCTACGCCGTCCAGTGTCAGTTCCAGCCGAGTGACAGGGATCGAAAGATTGCTCTCAAGCGTCTTGTTATACAGCTTGCAACGACCGGGGGAGTTCCGTTTCCCGAGATATTGCGTACGATCTGACGCAGACCGCCGCAGTTCCTCGTACAACCGCCCATCCTTGAGAAGCTCAAACTCACCGCGCTCACCCGGCAAGTCGACGGCCAAGTCCCAGCGGCGAAGAGAAACCGGAAAAGGTTTCGCGCCGCAAGCATCAAAGCAAAGGTTATACACCCAGCGCAATTCCCGGCACTGCCCTACCTTGTTGGGGTTAAATTCAAGCCGTGCCCGCCCAGTATTCAGACCGCCGGGGCCATTAAGGCCAACCCCCAGCCAAAAGGAACGGCCACCAGAAAGGGCGAAGGTGAACTGGTCACGAAAAGTTCCCATCTTGTGGGTAGTCCAGTGCGAGAACTCCACCCAGGCCAGAGCCGCCACCCCATCCAGCACGGACTGGCTGCTCCGATAGGCTAAAGCAAAGTCTATCAGGAGTTTGTCTATGCTGTATGTACTGCCGTCTCTGGCCTCTGTCTTCCATGTGTACAACAAGCCGCCTTGTACATTTGTACACATGATAAGCCCTATTAGATATAGGGCTTATCATGCCCAGATAATGCACGGCAATAAACGCCCGTCACGCTCTTGCAAGTCAACGCTGACTACTTCGCCGGGCCTGACCTCTCGGGAACTGTACAAACTGCCAACGCGCCCCCGGTGGTCAGCCAGATAAACACGCCACATCTCCCTGTCACGTTCCCCGGGGTTCTTTGCCTTGAACACTTCACGGCACACACTCAACACTGTCTTCTCCATCTCTGAAATCCTTTCCGGAGCGAAAAACAACGCCCCCACGTTTTTGTCCGTGGAGGCGCGGAAGGATATGGGAATATCACCAAATAACCTTTTAGCGAAATATAAAATTTCGCTAAAATCCATATATTTAGCGAAATATGATCCATTTTCCTCCCAATCGGGCACACAATGAATTCCTTGGCAATGGCTGCCCCCAAACGTTTTTGTTCATCAATTTTAAAGCAGCGAAATAGCTTGTTTGACATAAGTTACTCCTAATAGTTCCATATTGGAAAACTCTTCGTAATCCAACTGACGCATACTGTGTTTTGGAATTACTGCCCGCGTAAATCCCATGCGCTGCGCTTCACGCAGACGAATCTCAAGATTTACTACGTTGCGGACCTCACCGCCAAGGCCAACTTCTCCAATCGCGATCATATCATCCGGGACCGGTTTATCCAGCAGGCTTGAAACGACTGCCATGCAAACAGACAAATCGCAGGCTGTTTCGTCCAAATCCAGTCCGCCGACAATATTGATATAAACATCCAGATTACCCATAAAAAAGCCTGCACGCTTTTCCAAAACGGCCAGCAGAAGATTCATGCGATTGAAATCAAAACCGGACGCCGCTCGCCGAGGAGTTCCGAACCCACTTTTGGTCGCCAATGCCTGTACTTCTGACAAGATCGGCCGTGATCCTTCCATTGTGCATGCAACGCAATTGCCACTGACCCCAATCGGACGGCCTTCCAGCAACAGCTTGGAAGGATTCTCAATGACTTTCAGACCGGCACTTGTCATGTCAAACATGCCGATTTCATTGGTAGAGCCATAACGGTTCTTCACCGCACGCAAAACCCGGTAAGGCAACATTTTGTCCCCTTCAAAGTACAAAACCGTATCCACGATGTGTTCCATGACTTTCGGACCGGCAATTGCGCCATCTTTATTTACATGGCCTACAATGAATGTGGGAATTTCGTTGCTTTTAGCCACTGTCAGCAAACGCGCGGTACACTCTTTGACCTGAGAAACACTTCCGGATGACGAAGAAATATCCGCACAATTCATCGTTTGAATCGAATCGATAATGACCAGGCCCGGTTTCATATGCTGGATGAGATCACAAATTGCATCAATATCTGTTTCCGCCGCCAAAGAAATGTCTTCCTGGGCAACCTTTAACCGTAATGCGCGCAATTTAATTTGACGCGTGGATTCTTCACCTGTAATGTAAAGCACATCCACCTTTTTGGCCACTGCACCACACAATTGAAGGAGCAACGTGGATTTTCCCGCTCCGGGTTCTCCGCCCAAGAGAACGACACTTCCAATGACAATTCCCCCACCCAACACACGGTCCAGTTCGCTGATTCCTGTAATAATGCGGCTGCGCTCTTCCGTTGTGCTGATATCTTTCAGTTTACTGGCAGCAATCACCGGCCCGCTGGCCGAATTGCCGCGTGTTGCTTTGGAAGAAAGACCCTTGCTTTTCTGCTCACGTACAATATCTTCTACCAGTGTATTCCATTCTCCGCAGGAAGGGCAGCGTCCCATCCAGCGGCTGGAAACCTCTCCGCAGCTGGTACATACATAAACCGTCTTTAATTTATCTTTTGGCATAAATGGACTCCTTTGGTTGCGGTTTTTATTAGTATAGCACAAAATATCCTTTCAAAAAAGCAAAAGAGGCAGGTTCGCTGTATGCAAACCCGCCTCTTTTCAGGAGCGTTCCACAGATTGCAAAAAAGTTTGCAGTCTTGTGTTTTCAGGATGATTAAACAATTCTTCTGGCGTGTTTTCTTCGATAATACGTCCTTCGTCCATAAAAATGACTCTGGTTGCGGAGCTTTTGGCAAAACGCATATCATGCGTGACAATCAGCATTGTAATTTTTTGATCTACCAGTTTTTGAATCGTTGCGATTACTTCGTTGGTCGTTTCCGGATCCAGTGCACTGGTAGGTTCATCAAACAACATAATTTGCGGATGCATTGCAAGGGCACGGGCAATGGCGATGCGCTGTTTCTGCCCGCCAGAAAGCTGTGCCGGAAATTGTGTTGCCTTGGAAGAAAGCCCCACAATTTCCAGAAGTTCCATGGCCTCTTTCCTCACCTGTTCGGAATCTCGTTTTAAAATTTTCAAAGGCGCAACCATAATATTATCCAGACACGTCAAATGCGGAAACAAATTGAAGTGCTGAAATACCATACCGGTTTTGGTACAGATCCGGCGTATCTCTTTTTCAGAAGGATACCGCGCAACGCCATCTACCGTTTCAACCAACACATCCTGATCGACAACGATTTTACCGGAAGTGACTGTTTCAAGATTATTGATACAGCGAAGCAAAGTGCTTTTTCCGCTTCCGGAAGAGCCTATGATCGCGACGGCTTCCCCTTTTTCCACCTGAAGAGAAACGTCTTTCAACGCTTCAAATTTTCCAAACTTCTTGCAGACATGTTCTATGGAAAGAATTGACATAATTACGCCTCCTTTTGTTCGTGGCGCGAAAAGCGCTTTTCACACCATTGGGACAGCAACGTCAACACAAACGTCAAAATCAGATAAATAACCGCAGCCAGGAAAAACGCCGTTGGATTTACATCACGATTGTTTGCGTCTTTGGCGGCCTTTAAAAGTTCGGCCACACCGATAGCTGTCACCAGAGCGGTATCTTTGACAAGCGTAATTACTTCATTGCTGATAGGCGGAATGACCCGGGCAATTGTCTGCGGAATAATAATGATCCGCATGGTCTGCCAGCGGGAAAAACCGAGTGTTTTGGCTGCTTCATGCTGTCCCGGATCAATAGACTGAATTCCCGCGCGGTAAATTTCGGCAAAATAGGCAGCATAGTTGAGAACGAATGTCACCACTGCAGCCGTAACATTCTCCATACGGAAGAAATCCGCCCATGCGGCATTGATTTGCTGCATCATAATCGGCAAGCCGTAATAAACAAAAAACAACTGCAACATCAGCGGCGTGCCGCGAAACAGCCAAATATAAACTTTACAAATAGCTCGGATGGGCGAAAACCGCGAAATAGATCCCAATGCAAACGGAAGGCCCAAAGGAAGAGACAGTACCAATGTTACAAAGAAGATGTACAGTGTTTGCACCGTCCCTTTTAAAAGAGACGGCAAGATCAATTGTATATATTGAAAATCCATTTCGTTCTCCTCGCTTATGTCCTGTTTTCCATAAAAAACGGGCGGCTTTCAGCACCGCCCGTTCAATGCGTGGCTTTTATTCCGGTTTGACAACGATGTCTTCTCCAAACCATTCCTTACTGATTTCAGCGGCTGTTCCCTCTTCAATCAGCACGTTGAGTGCATCGTTGACGGCCTGCGTCAGTTCCGTATCACTTTTACGGAATCCGATTGCATAAAGGTCATCGCCAAAATCCACATCGGACACAGAGAATACCTGACCCATTTTAGCATTTTTATATCCGCCGTAAACCTCATCGATAATCATGCAGTCCAAACGCCCGGCCTGAACATCCAGGATTACTTCATCGTATGTAGGATATTCGGTCAGATTGCCCTGAATGGAACTATAAATTTCGTCTGCTTTTACGGCCTCCAGCGCAGCACTGCCAGCCTGAATTCCGATCTGGTAATTGGCTAAGTCTTCTTTGCTGTTTACCGTAACGCCCTCTTTGGTCATAATAACGATTTTGTTATTCAGATAAGCTTGGGAAAGGCTCATCTGCTCTTCACGTTCCGGCGTAATAGACATTCCGTTCCATACGCAGTCGATGGTACCGGAACTGAGTGCCAGCTCCTTGGAATCCCAGTCAATGGGCTTGAAGGTAGCCTGCACGCCCAACTGCTCGCATACCGCATTTGCAAGATCGATATCAAAGCCCACTAAGTCGCCGGCTTCATCCCGAAATCCCATGGGAGCAAACGTATCATCCAAGCCGATGACCAGTTCGCCTTTTTCCTGAATATCCGCCAATGTAGTGCTGTAGGTACCGGAAGCAGACGCATTTTGTATAGAAGAAGCATCCGCTGACGTGGAAGCGGCTTCGCCGGAACAAGAAACCAAAAACATTCCCATAAGTACTGCGCTCATGGCGACTGCAAAAATCCTTTTCACTCTGAATCCCTCTTTCAGCCAAGTTTTAAAGACGAGTTCATTATACTACATCACGTTATCATAGTAAAGTGATAAATTGATTTTTTTTAAAAAAAGAGAAGCACTTAAAAACAAGCGCCTCTCTTTTTCTGTCTTAAACAATCAGCATGGCATCTCCAAAACTGAAGAAGCGATATTTCTCTGCAACGGCAACCCGATATGCATTCATTGTGTTCTCGTAACCGCAAAAGGCGGAAACCAACATGATCAGTGTACTCTCCGGCAAATGAAAATTGGTAATCAAGCCGTCGATGGCACGGAAAGCAAAGCCCGGATAAATAAAGATGTCCGTGTCTCCGCTGCACGCGCAAACTTCGCCATGAACGGCCGCTGCCGCTTCCAATGTGCGGCAGCTGGTTGTCCCCACCGCAATGACGCGATGTCCTTCTTTTTTGGTACGCTGAATCTTTTCCGCTGTTTCGGCACTGATGCTGTACCATTCGCTATGCATCTTATGGTCCAGAATATCATCTTCTTTTACCGGACGGAAAGTTCCCAGCCCCACATGGAGCGTTACTTCAGCAAATTGGATTCCGCGTTCCTTCAACGTTTGCATCAGCTCAGGCGTAAAATGCAAACCGGCTGTCGGCGCAGCGGCACTCCCCAGCTCTTTTGCATAAACGGTCTGATACAGAGAACCATCGTCCAGCTGTTTTTGAATATACGGCGGTAGTGGCATTTTTCCAAAAGCATCCAACTTTTCATACAGTGTTTGCGTGTCATATGAAAAGCGGACCAGCTTGTTTCCGTCATCTCTTGTTTCCAGAATTTCTGCAGTCAGGGTTCCGTCACCAAATTCAACGGTATTCCCAACATGCAACCGTTTTCCGGGCTTGGCCAGGCACTCCCAAACATCGCGTTCGGCTTCCCTGAGCAAAAGCAGCTCGCACACCGCCCCTGTTGCTGATTTATGGCCAATCAAACGTGCAGGGAGGACTTTGGAATTGTTAATGACAAGCAGGTCGCCAGGTTCCAACAGCTCCGGCAGATCGTGAAAAATCCGATGTGAAATACAGCCATCGTTCCGTCCGAGGCAAAGGAGGCGCGCAGCATCTCGTGGAATACACGGTTCCTGTGCGATCAGCTCCTGGGGAAGCTCATAATAAAAATCACTTTTCAGCATGGATCTCACCCTTTTTTCGTTGACAAGGTTTTATCGGAATGTTATATTTAGGAAGAAAAAGCAGTAAAAACACAAGCGTGTGTAAAAAACTGGTCGGACAAGCAATCCAGTATATTATATTGCATTTTTTACCGGTTTTCAAGCCGGTTTTTTTGTTATCTTGGGTTGAGCCATAAGGGCCGGTTTCTCCTGTTTTTTCAAAAAGAGCATTTTCCGTCGCGTAACAGCGAACGGATATTTTGCATAGAATAAAACGCGGTGAGGAAAGGATGAATGAAGATGAGACGGTTTAAGGTTGGTGTGGTAGGTGCCACAGGAATGGTTGGACAGAGATTTGTCACTCTGCTCGAAAAGCATCCGTGGTTTGAATTGACAACGGTAGCGGCCTCTCCCCGTTCTGCTGGGAAAACCTATGAGCAGGCGGTAGGTGCAAAATGGGCAATGAGCACACCTATTCCGGAAAAGGCAAAAAATCTGGTTGTCATGGATGCTTCTGATGTATCTGCTGTATCATCGCAGGTGGATTTTGTTTTCTGTGCGGTTGACATGAAGAAGGATGAAATCCGCGCTCTGGAAGAGGCTTATGCCAAGGCGGAATGCCCCGTTGTTTCCAACAACAGCGCCCACCGCTTTACGCCGGATGTTCCCATGATTGTTCCGGAAATCAATGCACAGCATGTTGAAATTATTGACGCACAGCGAAAACGCCTTGGCACCAAACGCGGTTTTATTGCAGTAAAATCCAATTGTTCGCTGCAAAGTTATGTTCCCGCCTTGCATCCTCTTATGGCGGATTTTGGAGTGAAAGAGTGTTTGGTATGCACTTACCAGGCGATTTCCGGCGCAGGAAAAACATTTGAAACCTGGCCTGAAATGGTGGATAACTGCATTCCTTTCATCAGCGGCGAAGAAGAAAAAAGCGAACAGGAGCCTCTGAAGTTGTGGGGACACATTGAGAACGGTCAAATCGTTCCGGCGACAGAACCTTCCATCACAGCGCAATGCCTTCGTGTGGCATGCTCTGATGGCCATATGGCTGCCGTGTTTGTCCGTTTCAAACAGAAACCTACCATGGAGCAAATAAAAGAAAAATGGGCGTCTTTTTCCGGCCCTGCGCAGGAGTTGAATCTTCCCAGCGCACCGAAGCAATTTCTGCATTATTTTGAGCAGGCCGATCGTCCGCAAACACGTTTGGACCGCAATCTGGAAAACGGAATGGCAATTTCTATCGGCCGGCTTCGTCCGGATACGCAGTACGATTATAAGTTTGTTTGCCTGTCTCACAATACGTTGCGCGGCGCAGCCGGCGGCGGTGTTCTTTTAGCTGAATTGCTGGCAGCAAAAGGATATTTCGACTGAGCATTTCTCTCTTTTCAGAAAGTGAGGGGATCCTTGTGAAACCAGTTCTTTTCAAAGGATCCGGCGTTGCATTGGTCACGCCAATGCGCGAGGATGGAAGTGTAAATTTCCCTCTTCTGGAGAAACTTGTTCAATATCAGATTGCACATCACACTGATGCAATTATCGTGTGCGGAACAACCGGTGAAGCACCTACGCTGGATGATGAAGAACATTTGGCGGCAATCGCATGCGTTGTGCAGGCGGCAGAAAAACAGGTGCCTGTCATTGCAGGAACAGGTTCCAACAATACAAAGCATGCAATTGAGCTTTCCCGGGAAGCAGAAAAGCTCGGGGTGGATGGTTTTTTGCTAGTCACACCCTACTACAACAAAACGAATCAGCGTGGTCTGATCGAGCACTTTTTTACCATCGCGGACCATGTGAATCTGCCTTGCATCGTGTACAACGTTCCTTCCCGCACGGGAGTGACCATCCAACCAGAAACCTATCTGGCATTATCCAAGCATCCGGGAATCGCAGGCGCCAAAGAGGCAAGTGGAAATTTTAGTGCCATTGCGCAAACAATGATGCTTTGCGGGGATGAGCTTCCGATTTATTCCGGAAATGATGATCAGATTGTTCCTTTACTTTCCTTGGGCGGCGCGGGCGTAATTTCCGTACTCGCCAATATCGTCCCTGAGGCAGTCCATGAAATTTGCCAGACCTATTTTGAAGGAGAATGTGAACTCAGTGCGCAATTGCAAAAGCAATATCTGGAGCTGGCACAGGCTTTGTTCTGCGATGTAAACCCGATTCCTGTAAAAGCGGCATTGTCGCTTATGGGAATTCATGCGGGGCGCTGCCGCCTTCCCCTGCCCGCTCCCAATGGGAAAGATTTGGCGCGCATACGAGATGCACTTTTAAAAGCAGGTCTGCCTGTGATGCAGTGTTGTTGAAAACAGATATTCAAAAAACAGCTCTCTCTGATAACTTTACAGAGAGAGCTGTTGTGTTTTATAATTAAGAAAGGAGATTTCGACAATGCTTGACATTCTTCTGCTTGGATGCGCCGGAAAGATGGGTTCCGCTGTGGCTCAGTTGGCGCGTGAAGAAGACGCCCGTTTTTGTATCCGTGCGGGGGTAGATTGCAGACACGACGAGTATACCGGTCTTTTTCCTGTCTTTTCAAAAATAGAAGAAATTAATATCCCTGTGGACGTTGTAGTGGATTTCTCTGTTCCGGAGATATTAACGGATACAATCGCTTGGTGCAGCGAATCCGGCACGCCCTATGTTGTCGGCACGACAGGGATTTCTTCCGCGCAATGCAAAGTTCTGGAAAGCGCCTCTCGTCAAATCCCCATTTTTCAAAGTTCCAATATGTCCTTGGGAATTTATGTTTTGAATGAATTAGCTTTGTATGCGCAAAAGTTGCTGGGCGAAGAATTTGACATCGAAATCATCGAAAAGCATCACAGCCGAAAAGTAGACGCTCCCAGCGGGACCGCTCTCTCCATTGCCCGCAGTCTGCGAGAAGCCGACAGAGCCTTGTTCTTTACATACGGACGCAACGGCAAGAAGCCGCGCGCAAAAGATGAAATTGGGATTCATGCTGTCCGGGGTGGAACAATTGCCGGAGAACATGATCTTTTGTTCGCTGGTGCGGACGAAACTTTAACTCTATCACACGCAGCCACTTCCCGGATGGTATTTGCCCGAGGAGCTTTGCGTGCAGCTGAATGGCTTGTTCGCCAGCCAGCCGGAAAATACACAATGAAGGATTTGATTGGTGCATGAAAAGAAAAAAAAGCGGACGTGGACACAGTCGTCCCCTGGGAATTGCCTTTTTCGTTGCGGGCCTGCTTTTATTGACAGCATTTATTTTGTTGTACGCCTGGGAATGGATGCGGGCACCGGAAACCCAAGAGACTGCAGCCGACATGTCGGAGACGGTTGAATCAGCTGTATCATCCTCCAGTGAGCCGCCACAGCCGACGGTCACAACACTTCATGTTTCCGCTACAGGAGATAACCTGATTCATGATGGAATTTATCTCCAGGCGCGGCAGCGAGCAGGCGGCAATGGATATGACTTTGGATTGCTGTACGAGAATGTGGCATATTTTTACCAAAACTTTGATATTAACTGGATCAACCAGGAAACATTGGTGACCGATGAACTTCCCCCCTCCTCGTATCCCTGCTTCTGTACGCCGGGGGCGTTGGCTCAGGAGGCGTATGATATTGGGTTCCGTGTGTTCTCTCTTTCCAATAATCACTCTTATGATCAGGGCGCGGAAGGAATTGCTGCAACACGGCGTTTTTGGGCATCCATGCCGGATGATGTGGTAACAACCGGTTTATTTGCCGGAGAAAGTGATTACAGCAATATTCCCATTCAGGAAAAAGATGGCGTTAAAATCGCCTATCTTGCTTATACCGATTCGACCAATGGCATTCCTACTCCACAAAATGCAGAAGCAAACGTGATTTACACCAGCCAGGAAGACGTGATTCAAATGCAAATCGAACTGGCACAGACAATGGCAGATGTGGTAGTGGTTGGTGTGCATTGGGGAACGGAAAACAGCCACGTGGTCAATGATGCACAGCGGACACTTGCACAAAAAATTGCGGATTGGGGCGCTGACATCATCATTGGAACGCATCCGCATGTGGTGCAGACCATTGAAATGCTGACCAGTGCAAAAGACGGGACGCAAGTCCCTGTTGCCTACTCTCTTGGCAACTTTGTCTCTACACAAATTCAGGCCGACAATCTGATTGGTATCCTGTTGACGTTTGATATTACAAAAACGACACAACCGGATGGGACAGTATCCAGCTGTGTCATCGAAAATGTGAAGGCCATTCCGGAAGTAATGCACTACGATGCAAACTTTCAAAACGCGCGCGCTTATCTGTTCCGGGATTATACCGATGAACTTGCTGCAAGTCATGGAAACGGGTCGATGAGCCGGGCATATATTCAATCTGTTCTGGAAGAAAACATTCCGGCAGAATATCTGGTGTTGGATTAAGCTAAAAAACGGCGGAGCATGCAAGATGCTCCGCCGTTTTTTCATTACAGACTGATTTTGTGATAAACTTTTTTCCCTTTTTTGACAACAACGCCTTCAGACAACTTTTCCGCTGAGAACAGATACATTGGATCCGAAATTTTTTCTCCATCGACGGAGATTCCGCCATGCTGTACCAAACGGCGCGCCTCTCCTTTACTTGCAGTCAGTTTTGCTGCGACCATTGCGTCCAGCAGGCTGACTTTCCCGTCCACAACGAGGCTGCTCTCCAAAACAGTGGAAGGCATATGTTCCGCATCCACTTCCCCGCCAAACAAACTGCGCGCAGTATCAAGCGCTTTTTGCGCCTCTTCTTGGCTGTGAACCAAGCTGGTCAGCTCAAAGGCCAGCCGTTCTTTGGCTCGGTTGATAGAAGGTCCATCGGTCATATCGATCGCATCGATTTCAGCAACCGGCACATCTGTCAACAGCTTCAGGCAGTTTTGAACTTCGCAGTCATCGATGTTGCGCCAGTATTGAAAGAACTCATACGGGGAAGTTTTTTCCGGATCCAGCCAGACGGCGCCCTTTTCCGTTTTACCCATTTTTTTGCCTTCACGGGTCGTCAGCAGCGTAAATGTCATGCCGTAGACGTCGCGGGCATCGCAGCGACGATTCAGCTCTACGCCGCCAATGATATTGGACCACTGGTCGTTGCCGCCAAATTCCATTTTACAATCATAATTGCGGGCCAGCTGCAAAAAGTCATAACTCTGCATCAGCATATAGTTGAACTCAATAAAAGACAACCCACGTTCCAGACGCGTTTTAAAGCATTCATAGGTGAGCATTTTATTCACAGAGAAGTGGACGCCAATTTCCCGCAGGAAATCAATGTAATTCAGATTCAAAAGCCAATCTGCATTGTTCAAAAACAGCGCTTTTCCCTCAGAAACATCAATGAATTTGCTCATCTGCTTTTTAAAGCACTCAACATTATGCTGAATCTGCTCTTTCGAAAGCATTTTACGCATATCTGTTTTTCCGGTCGGATCTCCCACCATGGTGGTACCGCCGCCCAACAGAATGATGGGGCGGTGCCCGGCCTGCTGCATATGCCGCATAACAATCAGCTGCATAAAATGGCCTACGTGCAAGCTGTCGGCCGTCGCATCAAAACCCGTGTAAAACGTGATTTTTTCCCGGCCCAGCAAATCGCGGACGGCCTCTTCATCCGTGACCTGAGCGATCAAACCGCGCTCCCGAAACAAATCAAATACATTTTCCATTCAAAATTTCCTCCTTGTCCTATGCGGCAAAGAACGAAAAAACGCCCTCTGCCAATCGAAATTGGCAGAGGGCGAAAACTCGCGGTACCACCTCTGTTTACCAGCTTTTCACAAAACTGGCCTCTGCGTGTCCCATGAACACGACCACGCTTTAACGGGCGCACCCGTCAGCATTTACTCCTGTTTGTTTCAATGCCGCTGCTCGGAGATGTATTCGCTGTGCTTCCCGCTTCCCTTTGCACCAACCAGGGCTTCTCTTGACCGTTTCACACAGGTACTCTTTCCCGTCATCGCATTTTACAACATTTAGTCTACCATGAAAAAACTTTTTTGTCAATGAATTGCAGAACTCATCCCTGATGCAGATGGAGCATTTCACGCGCATTTGCCAAAGCAAGTTCTGTCAGGTTGTCACCGGAAATAATCCTGGCCAGTTCGCGCACCCGCTGTTCCTCATCCAGCGACTGAATTTCGGTAAACGTCCGATTATCATGAACTTTTTTTTGAATCAGAAGATGCTCATCGGCCAACGCGGCAATCTGCGCAGTATGCGTGATGCAGATAACCTGCCGGCCTTTGGATGTCTGTTTCAGTTTTTCGCCGATCCTTCCGGCTGCAAGACCGGAAACGCCGGTATCAATTTCATCATAAATGACCGTGCCAATTTCATCTTTATCCGCAAGAGCGCTTTTGACCGCCAGAAGAATACGGGAAAGCTCTCCGCCAGAAGCAATTTTGGCCAGCGGCTTTGGATCTTCGCCGGCATTGGTAGAGATGTAAAATTCGATTTGGTCTTGGCCCAGAGACGCCAGAGGGCCTTTTTTGTAGTTGAGGGCAAACCGAATGCCCGGCATATTCAAAAACGTAAGGGCCTGTGTGATTTGCTCATTAAAACGCTGAAAAGCATCCTGACGTGTTTGTGTGAGAAGGTCAGCCAAACGTTTCGCCTCTTCATACAAGTCTGACTGCTGCTGATAAAGCTCGTCCAATTGCTGTGTACTTGTCTCCATGGAAGAAAGTTCTGCCCGAGCCTGTTCTCCATAGTCGAGAATTTCTTCAATGCTCTGGCCATATTTTTGCTTGAGTCGGTAAATCAGGTCCAAACGATCTTCCACTTCGTCCAGTTCACGCGGATCAAAATCCATCCGTCCCAGCAAATCTGCAATATCGCTGGCAGCATCCTTGGCCATATAATACAGCTCATTCAGTTTTTCACCGACAGATGACAGCTCTGCACCAATATTCTGGATACTGTCAACTGCTACCGAAGCACTTCCAAGCATTTCCGTAGCGCCCGGTTCTTCTTCTGCACCGTCCAGCGCGTGGTAAGCCAATGTGAGCTGTTCTGTAATTTTTTGCGCATGCCGAATCAAATCACGCCGCTGCTGCAGTTCTTCTTCCTCCCCTGGCAGCAACTGGGCCATTTCTATCTCATCACATTGAAAGCGAAGAAGTTCCATTCGTTTTTCTTTTTCTTCTTCGTTCATCGTCAATGCGTCAATTTTCTTCTTGACTTTGCATAACTGCCGATAGACCTGATAATATGCCTCATGTTGTTTCTGATTTTGAGCAAATGCATCCAAAACGCCTAAGTGCGTCGAGGGGTCCATCAGGCTTTGGTTGTCGTGCTGTCCGTGAATGGCGATCAAACCAGAACACAGAGAACGTACAACAGCCGCTGTTGCAGGCATTCCGTTTACGCGACATACACTTTTTCCGTCCGCGCTGATCTCTCGATATAAAAGCAGTTCGTCCTCTATCTCATAGCCGGCCTGCTCAATCTGATGCTGCACTTTTTCAGGAATCTGACGAAAAGTGGCCCAAATCCTGGCCTTTGGCGTATGGGTACGAACCAATTCACGGGAGGTTCGATTTCCCAGAATCGCATTGATGGAGTCGATCAGAATGGATTTACCTGCGCCGGTTTCGCCGGACAACACGTTCAGACCGCTGCCAAAATGCACAGCGGCCTTTTCAATGACTGCGACATTCTCAATTTTCAGTTCACACAGCATAATGTTCTCCGTTGGTTATCAGTGCGGAATGTATTTGGCAAGTTCTTCGCAAAGCTGCGCCGCCGTTTTTTCCTCCCGCATCAAAACAATAAATGTGTCGTCACCGGAAAGTGTCCCTACTACCCCATTCCATACCATGGCGTCAAACACTTCACAGGCGGCATTGGCCATTCCAGTATAACATTTAACCATCACAATATGGCCGGCATAATCTACCCGCAGAACGGACTCCCGGAAAATCGTCTCGAACCGGCTGGGAGAATGCGCCGACCGCCCTGCGCCGGAAGCAGCTACATAGCGATAGCCGCCATTGCCGGTTGCTATTTTGACAAGACCCAACTCGCGAATATCCCGTGAAACCGTAGCTTGTGTTACATCAAAGCCGCTCTCACGCAGATGGCTCAGCAGCTGTTCCTGCTTATCGATAGGATGCTGCTCGATCAGTTCTAAAATTTTGCTGTGGCGCGCATTTTTCATTCCATTACCGTCCTTTCAATTTTTTATCGATCGCCTCGAACTGGTCGGCTTCATTGAAGCAAATCAAAGAAATCGAACGGTCAGAGAGCGAAACTGACACGATATCGTCGTGAAAAATCGCTTCCTCCTGTAACCCGTCACAACTCAAAAGTGCCAGTTCCTGCGTAGGAGACATCACCTGAATCCGCAATTTGCGTTCCGCCGAAAAGACCATCGGCGGACTATGCATGCTGTGAGCACAGATGGGCGTAACCACAAGGCCGGAAATTCTCGCATCCAATACAGGCCCACCGGCCGAGAGAGAATACGCCGTTGAACCGGTGGGAGTCGCAACTACAACGCCATCTCCCTGATAGTGGTTTACCAAAATTTCATCACACCAGATCCGCACATCCACGGTTTGGGCAATTCCTTTTTTGAAAACCACCAAGTCGTTCAATGCGTACTGGCAAAAAGAATTTTTTCCCTGCACATCTACAGCCAGAAGTCTTCTTTTATCCAGCGTATAATCTCCGCGCACAAGGCGCTCCAACTTGTCTGCAAGTTCGTTTTCTTCCACAGTGGCCAAAAAGCCCATCCGACCTAAATTGATTCCGAAGAGAGGCTTTTCAAACCCAAGGCTTTGCCGTGCAATATGTAGAATTGTTCCGTCGCCGCCAATGGTAATAATAACGTCGCAAGCGGAAATCGCCTCATCCTGCTGTAAAAAAGAAAGGTCTGTTGTCTGCGTAAAAAACGGCTGCGCTTTTTTATCCAAAATTACCGAGACACCCAGCTTTTGAAACACCTCAATTGCACTGCATGCCACCGGAACAGATTGGGACTTACCCAAATTCAGCGCCAGAAAAACCGTCATATTGCTCACCTTACAAAGCTTGATGTGCCTGCTGGACCACTGCATCGATCCTTGCCGCGGAAAGCTCTACAGGCTGAGCGGATTTTTCCACGTACATTAAAAATTCAATGTTTCCTTCGGGACCTTTGATGGGTGAATAGTCGAGTCCCAGCGCAGAGAATCCATTCTCTGCCGCATAATGGCTGGCCGCTTCAATCACTTCCCGATGGGTCTGTGCTTCGCGGACGACACCTTTTTTGCCGACCTTTTCACGCCCCGCCTCGAACTGCGGTTTTACAAGGCAAATCCCCTGTGCATTCTCCGAAGTGATTTCTTTTGCAACCGGAAAGATATGTTTGAGCGAAATAAAGGAAACATCCACGCTGAAAAACTCAATAGAATCATCCAATTGTTCCCGCGTGACATGACGGATATTGGTCCGTTCCATATTAACGACCCGTTCATCGCACCGAAGAGACCACGCCAGCTGACCATAGCCCACATCTACCGCATATACTTTGATTGCGCCATTTTGAAGCATGCAATCTGTAAATCCGCCTGTAGAAGCTCCGATATCCATACAAATTTTCCCGTTTGGACTGATTGGAAAAACTTCCATTCCTTTTTCCAGCTTCAACCCGCCCCGGCTTACATATCCAATATCGTGTCCGCGCACTTCAACATGCGCGTTTTCATCGATCATATTCCCGGGCTTGTCGCTTTTTTCCTCACCCACATAAACAATCCCGGCCATGATCAACGCCTTGGCTCTTTCCCGGCTTTGCGCCAGCCCATGCTGGCACAAATATTGGTCCAATCGTATTTTCACAACATACCTCTTTCCAAATCCAACAATGATTGCGCATCCAGTCCAAACTGTCGACGCAGCTGATCAACACTGGCATGAGAAATACCAAGACTGGGCAATCCAACATGACGAAACATTCCCTGAAAGCCTTTTTCTTCAAGAGCGGAGCGCAAATGTTCACCGATGCCGCCGCTGGCAATGCCTTCTTCCACAAAGAGAATGTGGGAATAATTTATCAAAGCTTCTGCCAGCCCAATTGGTAACGGATGAATTACACACAGCTTAAACACATCCACAGCAATTCCATCTTTCTGCGCCACCATTTGAGCTGCTTTCAGAACCTGCGCAGATTCGCCACCATAACACACAAAGGCATTATGGGCAGTGCCATCTCCGAAATGGTACAGATCATATTCATTACCACTGCAGAGCAGTTCTGCAAGCGATTCATCTTCCGCACCGCGAGGATAGCGAAGTGCGCGCGGCCCCGTTTCCTGAAGCAGCTGCTTCAACCAGTGGCGCGTCTCTGCATAGTTACAGGGAGATACCACTTTAAAATTGTCGAGCTGGCTGAGAAACGCCGCATCAAAAATTCCCTGATGTGTAGCGCCGTCGCCTGGAACAAGTCCGGCTCTGTCCACTGCCACCAGCACATTGGCGTTTTGCAGAGACACATCATGGATCAGCTGATCATAGGCTCTCTGCAAAAAAGTAGAATATAAAGCTACGACCGGTTTCAGACCAGTCTTCGCCAATCCTGCTGAAAACGTAACGGCATGCTCTTCCGCCATTCCAACATCAAAGAACCGATCTTTGTGCTGTTTATAGAAAAATTGAAGCCCGGTTCCATATTTCATCGCAGCAGTCACTGCGCAGATAGAAGCATCCTTTTCCCCGAGAGACGCAAGTTCTTCTCCGAACACCGTGGAAAAGCTGCTGGGCGGAGCCACATCCGGATCCGTCACATGATCCAAATCAAAGGCCGATACTCCATGAAATTCTCCAGGGTTTTGTTCTGCAGGCGCAAATCCTTTTCCTTTGACTGTCAAGATATGCAGAAAAACCGGTGCGCTCTGTTCATACTGATAAGCTGAAAAAAGATCGCACAATTCGCCAATATCGTGTCCGTTGATCGGGCCGGCATATTGAAAGCCCATCTCTTCGAACATGGTAGAATGGTACAAAGAACGCCGAAAAGCAGATTTAACGGCCTGAATTCCCATGCGTATCGGTGGCCCGACAACCGGGACGGCATCCAAAACAGACTGAACGTCACGTTTGGCTTTAAAATATCCCGGACTGGTACGAAGCTGTGTCAAATACTGTGCCACAGAGCCTACGTTTTTGGAGATGGACATTTTATTATCATTCAGAATCACGATCAGGTTAGAAAGGGTTCGAATGTTGTTCATCCCTTCGTAAACCATTCCGCCGGTAAAAGCCCCATCTCCGATAATGGCAATTACCTTTCCTTTTTCACCGCGAAGCCTTTTCCCTTGCGCCAAGCCGATTGCGGCAGACAGTGCGGTACTTCCATGCCCCGCAATGAAGGCATCGTGTTCGCTTTCCGATGGATTGGGGAATCCGCTCAGGCCGTTTTCCTGACGCAAATGCGCAAAGCCGTCTTTCCGTCCGGTCAAAAGTTTGTGAGTATAACACTGGTGACCAACGTCCCAAACGATCTGATCGGTTGGCGTCGAAAAAATCTTATGCAATGCGACCGTTAATTCTACAGTACCAAGATTGGAAGAAAGGTGTCCACCGGTTTTTGAGACATTTTCAATCAGAAAAGAGCGGATTTCTTCGCACAAAATTTTCAGCTGCGGCTGCGTGAGCTTCTTTACATCGACCGGACTGCCGATCTGTTCTAAGTAACCCGTCTCTGTCACCTCACTATGCAAATTTTTCAAGGAACGGGAATCAGTACTGCAATTAAAATTCCCAAAAGTGCACCAGATAATACTTCAAACGGAGTATGGCCCACTTTTTCTTTCAGCATTTTTTCGTTTTTAGGAAGAATATTTTCAATGTTTCCGTCCATCCATCCCTGCATCATGCGGTTCAGGACCTTGGCCTGTTCTCCCGTTTCGTGCCGAACACCCATGGCGTCGTACATAACGATGGCTGCCAAAATAAAAGCGAAAGCAAAAAATGGCGAGTTAACGCCTTCCAGTTTCGCGGTCGCCATAAACAGAGAACAAACAAGTGCCGAATGAGCGCTTGGCATTCCGCCTGCGCCCCAGAGGCGCTCAGCCTCAAATTTTCCGCTCAGAAAGAAATTGATGGCGGTTTTGCTAACTTGCGCTGCCAGCCAGGAAATCAACGCAACCGATAAAATATAGTTTCCGAAAAAAATTCGTTCGATTACCTGCATCCTTCCCTCTCCCCGCCTTATTTTTTGCGCTGCAATAACGATTTTGCCAAGTCCTGAAGGAAAGCCGCTCGCATTCCAAAGTTGCGGCTCAACTCTTCACATGCCTGCTGCGTAATTTTCTCAGCCATCTCCATGGAACGGGAAACACCGTAGAGAGTCACAAAGGTGGTTTTTCCATTTTCCGCATCACTGCCAACAGGCTTTCCAAGCGTTTCCTGCGCAGCGGTAACATCTAAAACATCATCTACGATTTGAAACACCAATCCAATGGAAAAAGCATACTGTGAAATCGCACGTTGAGTGGCTTCATCCGCCAAAGCAGCAATTGCTCCCAAGCGGGCTGCTGCATCAATCAACATCCCTGTTTTATTTTTGTGAATTTCCTGAAGCTGCTGCTCTGTTGCAGACTGATTTTCAAAACGAAGATCCAGTTCCTGTCCCCAAATCATCCCACGTGTTCCTGCTGCATGGCTAAGACACTTCACAGCATCTACATTCTGCTGCGGATTAAAAGCAGGCGCTCCGGCCAAAACCTCAAAAGCCTGGGTCAGCAAGGCATCTCCAGCTAACAGTGCTTCCGCTTCGCCAAAGGCCTTATGACACGACGGCTTTCCACGACGGAAATCGTCGTTATCCATACAAGGCAAATCGTCATGGATCAGTGAGTAACAGTGAAGCATTTCGACTGCCGCGGCATACTCACATGCCAGCTGTTCGTTTCCATTCAGCATGTCACACACAGCCATGCACAGCACCGCACGGACACGCTTTCCACCTGCCAGAAGGCTGTAGAAAGAGGCATCCGCAATTTTCGACTCAGTGTTCCAGTAATCTTGACGCAGCGTATTCAATCGTTGTTCTACACATACAAGATAATGCTGGTACTGTTCCTGATAGTTCATAATGCGCCTCTCATTCCTTGGGCGATATGGCCGTTTCCAACCGATCGGTAATTTCATCGATCTTCATCTGCGCATTGGCAAGTGTTTCATTGCAAAATGCGACCAACTCCGCAGCCTGTGCATACAGTTCCAAGCTGCGGTCTAATGTCGTTTCTTCCTGCGAAAGTTCACGCAGGATTTGATCCAGCTCTTCGCTCGCCGTTTCAAACGTGATTTTTTTCTTCATGAACATACCTCATCGGAATATACTTGCTCAACTATGCAATCAGTACTTCCCTTTTCCAAACGAATATGGAGCTTGTCCCCTTTGTTCAGTTTCTGCGAATCTTTTATCATTTCCCCCTGCTTTTCCACCACAGCGTATCCTCTGGCCAAAACACTGTATGGATTCAGGGAATGACACAGCTCCGCCCAATGTGCAAGCTTCTGTCGTCGCTGTTTTTGAAGAGATGAAACATGCTGATGCAACACAGACTTTTTCTCAATCAAAGAAGTTCTTTTCTGCTCCGGCAGCAAGCGTACTGCAGAAAAGGCCGGTGCTTGAACCGCACTATCGAGTCTATTATAGCACAAATGAATCTTCTGGTGCATTTCTTGGCGAATATTCGTATATATTTTGTATAAATTCTCCCACTCCGCACGCATGTCCGGCATCACCAGTTCGGCTGCTGCACTGGGAGTAGGCGCACGGAGATCAGCCACAAAGTCCAAAATCGAAAAATCGATTTCGTGACCAATTGCAGAAACCAGCGGTGTTTGGCAGGCATAGGCCGCCCGGGCAATCCGCTCATCATTAAATACCCAAAGGTCTTCACGCGAACCACCACCGCGTGCCACAATGATGACATCCGCCTTCCCACTGGCATCCAAGCGGCGAATCGCATCGACGATTCCAGGCGCAGCCTCGCTTCCCTGTACATTCACTGGAGCCAGCAGGAAATGTGCCATTGGATAACGCCGTCTGGTAACGTTAAAAATGTCCTGAATTGCTGCACCTGTTTTGGACGTAACCAGACCAATGCAATGGGGCATCTGCGGCAGCGCTTTTTTGTGCTCCGGTGCAAAAAGCCCTTCTTTTTCCAGCTTTTCCTTCAGCTGATCGAACGCAAGCTGCATCGCACCAATGCCATCCGGGAACAAATCCTCTACATATATCTGAAATGCGCCGTCCCGCTCAAACAGCGAAATCCTGCCACGAACAATCACGCGCATTCCGTTTTGCGGCAGGAATGACAGCTGCTGTGCATAACTGCGGAACATGACTGCCTTGACGGAACACTGCTCATCGCGTAAGGAAAAATAAAAATGCCCTGTTTTAAAATGATTGGTAAAGTTGGAAATTTCCCCACGCAATGCGATATCCGTCAGAACCGCATCGTGCTCCAAAAGTGTTTTTACATACCGGTTCAGAGCGGTTACAGTGATGACGTTTGCCATGAGCCCACCTCAAAAGACGCAATCACGGAGACCCCGATCGCGTTGTCACTGGAATATTTGCCCGGCACAAAATAAGTGCCCGGTACCGCAGCCTGCACTTCCTGGCGAATAATGTCGCTGCTCATCACTCCGCCGGCGCAAACAACCGGCAAAGACGGATATTCTGCATGCGCCGCTTCAATCATTTTGATGATTGTGCGTGCAATTGCGACCAAGCAATATTTTGCAGTATAGTCCGGAGTATATCCCTGTTCCAAAAGACGCATACATTGATTTTCAAGTCCCGAAAGGCTGCACTGCGTTCCCTTCACACTCACTTTTGGCTTAATCGTAGCAGTACATTCAGCTGCTTTTTCTGAAAGAAAGGAACCGGCCGGAAACGGAAAGCCCAGTCTCACGCCAATTCGATCCACAGCTTGTCCCGCATACAGGTCTGTCGTACCGCCTACCTTCTTTAAAATCTGATACCCTCGGCACAAAAGAAGCTCCGTTGTCCCACCTGAAATATGAAAAACCAAAAGCTCTTTTTCGAACAGATCCGAATTTCCGCAGGCGAGGAGCGCAGCGGCAACATGCCCCTGCTGATGAGTGGTCTCCACAAGAGGAATGCCACGACTCAAAGCGATGCTTTCGGCAACAGCCTTTCCCACCAAAAAACAAGGCATATAGGACCCCTCAACCGGGCGCGGCTTGCAGGAGACACCCACAGCTTCAATCTGCGTCAGCGGAGCGCAGGCATGGAGCTGCTTCAAAAGATTCGGCAGTGCGACCGTATGATGAAATACGGCATCGCTCTGGCGCAGGCCAAGCGCGCCCTGTTTCACGGGTAAAAATTCTTTTTTATCACAAACAACCTCTTTGGCGTTTGAATCATAGATTGCCAAAGAGGTTGCATAATTGCTGGTATCAATTCCTAAAACAAACATTTTTAACCTTCTGCAGTTACAGCTTTATCCCGCGAGATCGCGCCCAACACACCGTTGATGAACTGATAATCCTCATCGCCGGCCGCATATTTTTTAGCCAATTCCACAGCTTCGTTGATCACGATGCTGTCCATATCGTCCTGGCCGGAAAAACGCATTTCTGCAACAGCCAACCGCAAAATAGTGCGATTCACCCGCGGAAGTCGTTCCAACGTCCAGTCCTTCAGTTTTGAACGGATCAGCTCGTCGATCTCCGAAAGATGTGCCGTATAATTGGCGAGCAGCGCACTGCCAAAATCATCCACGGCATATTCGCCGCATTCCCGAGAGTAACGAATAATTTCGTCTAATTCACAGGAATGAAACGAAGTCTCAAAAGCGGCAATAAAAGCATTTTCACGAGCGGTTCTTCTTTTCATAATTTCCCTCACAAAGACAAACCCTCCTGCGTCGGCGGGAGGGTTTGGTCAGATTACTCCTCTTCCTCAACGGATGCAGATGTTTCCTGAACAACACCATTCACAATCACGTTGACTTTGGAAACAGTGATACAGGTCATATTCTGCACAGCGCTTTTTACATTTTCCTGAATCTGCTCGGAGAGCTGCGGAATTTTGCATCCGTATGTCACCACGACATTGACAGTAATTTCCGCCACATCATCGCTCAGCTCCACAACAATCGGTTTTTGAATCGGCATTTTCCGAACAAAAGCAAACCCTTTTCCTGACAGAACACCGCCGGAAACATAGCGTACGCCCTCCACTTCCAATGTGGCCAGTTTGGCAATTTTAGCAATGACATCCGTCGAAATCTGTAAGCTGCCCTTCATCGCACCGGAATTCGTAACTTCCATTCTATAAGCCTCCTGCCTTCCCGGCATACGCGGCAGACACCGCACACTTTTAGAATATTATAGCATTACTTCCGGTATTTAACAACCTATTTTACTTCTACAATGCTGATATTTTTCGCTTCCGTCTCCATTTTGCTCAAAATAATATCCCGTAGCTGTGCAACTTCTGTCTTATCCAGGCCTTCTGCACCTGTTTTTACAGCTAAATTGATCTTATCGCCCTCAATAAAAGCAACACAGTCCGCAAAACCTTTGGCTTTCACCATGTTTTCGATGTCGCTTTCAATCGTGATGCTCTCTAAAGTATTGCTGAGCGTTGCTGTAAGCGATTCCTTTTCTTCAGTGCTTAAACTTGCATCCTTCAAACTTTTCTGCAGCGTATCAAGCGCTTCATCACGGGTTTTGGTCCTGGTCAGACGCGCCTGTTCAAAATACTTTTCATTGCTGTCTTCATCGGCACTGACCAGTTGTGCTTCTCCGTAATTTTTATCCGGCAGTGCTTCCAAAACCGGCTGCGTTTCCTGCTCTTCATCCACCTCGGCGTTGACGGCGGTTGTCTGCTGCAGTGTATACGGAGTATCTCCTTTCGCGTATTCCCAGTTCAGGTAAACCGCCACCCCAAGAGCAATCACCAAGGTAAGAAGAGTCAGTTTCCGTTTGCTTTTTGCGCTTTTCATATGCAATCCTCCGTCTAAATCTTTTTTGTAACGCAGATCCGGTTGCTGGGCAGATCAAGTACGACTGACACCAGTTCGGTAATGCGCTCAATCACTGCAATATCATCTCCGCCGGAACAAACCACTGCAACCCCTTTGATATCAGGGACGAGCTGCTCTTCCACCAGTGCCTGTTTGCCGGCGCCGCTATCAAAAAGAATATGTTCATTTTGAAAAGAAGAATCCCGTTGAACCGTCCCCTCCTCATCTTCCCGCGTGCTGGTCTGGCTTTGCTCATTTTGCGCATACACCGTTTCCGGTCCGCTTTCCAATGTGAGCATCACGGTAACTTCTCCGGCTCCCTGCACCTGGCCAATTACTTCTGTCAACTGTTCTTCAATCTTCTTTTGATAATCACTCTCTGTCTGATACGAAGAGTCTGCAGCTGGCTCGGTATTGCTGTCCGTTGAAAAGAATCCTGCAAAGCCGATTAGAAGAATTCCTGCAATTCCCAAAAGGAAGAGCCCGTTTTTTCTGTGAACGATCTTTGACCACTTTTCCTTGAATGTATCCATCGTTTCGACAATCCCTTTCATGAAATACATGTAACCTCGACATCTGTTTCCCATAGAGCCTGGATATAAGAGCGCACCGTATCAGGATCCGCAGATGTCTTCACGATAAGCTGATCGACCTCTACTTCGCCAGACTCAGAACACTTCAATTGAATTTCCACTTCAGCCTGAATTCCCTTTGCCAGAAGCTCTTTTTCCAGCTGCCCGCTCAAATTCTGTTCGGAAACGCTCAAAATCTCCTGCTGTGTATCCAAAGAACCTGCATCGGCGACAACCGAAACTTCTTCCATCTGCCAGTCCCAAGAGGAATCAACCACCGGAGAAAGTGCAGTTACTAAAATATATAATGTCAACACAAGCTTTATGCCCGAAATCTGTTTTTTCGTGCTGATAAACTGCTGCAGAATTCCCGTCGTGATACACGCCAGGCTTACCGTTAAAACCCACTGGCGCAGCTGTTCCATTTTATGCACTTCCGTTTCCTAAAAGAATCATAAGCACGGTGGTAGATACTACAACAAAGGAAAAAAATACAACCATCGCAAGTTGAAGCTGCAGATAATCGGTCATCCCCCGAAGGAGTTTTCCGCAAGTTGCGTTTCCTGTTGCGCCGGCAATGATTTCACCGATAAAAAAGAGAAACTGACTTACAACGCATTTTATAATCAAAGGCAAAAACGTCAGCGCGATAATCAGAATAGCGGCAAATCCAACGGAACCTTTCAAAAGCTTGACACCTGCCAAAACGCTTCCCATGGCGTCAGAGACCGCTTTCCCCACCACCGGAATACTGCTGCTGAGCAAAAACTTTCCGGTTTTTAGTGCCAATGTATCTGTGCTTTGAGCAAAGACACTTTGAAGCGTTAAAAGTGTGCCAAAAACAGTTGCGCAAAACGTGAGCAACCAACGACCCCATTTGGCGATCCCTCTGGTGAGAGCCGAAAAATCAACGGGTGTTTCCATAATTCCGCAAGCATTCAAGACAAGCAGCAGTTGAAGGATTGGTACACCGAAATTGCACAAAAGCGCGGCAATCAGATTGGCAAACCCTAAAAACAAACCGCCATAAACCGCTGCCGTGCCCGCTTGGCCGCAGCTGACCATTACCGATGTAAACACGGGAATGAAAACCGCAAGATATGTTCTGCAATTCTCCAGACTTGCTTTTAAATCCTGAATCATCTGCAGTAAAAGCGGACTGCATAGGAGAAAAACCGAAACAGCTACGATTATGTCAAAACTGGTTCCAAGCCCGCTCAACGCTTTTTCACTGCACAAACTTTTGACGACTCCTGCGAGAACCAGAATCCCTGCCAAACGAGCAGCCAGACGAATCGGTGCCTGCACAGTTCCTTTTAATTGTGAAGAAAAGAAATCCCACAAATCACGCAAGGACATTGAGCGAAACTCCTGGGCGGTAAGAGGCGCCTCATCCATGGTCTGCTGCCAGGCCGGTGGAATTTCAAACAAACCCGTTTCGGCGCCAGGTTGTGCCGCAAAGGCCGCCGAACAAAGCAAAAAAGCAAAAAGCAAAATAAAACATCCTTTTTTCATCGAAGCAGCTCCTGAAGAGTGGCAGTAAACGTTCTCAGCAGTGGCAAAGCGGTAATCAAGACAGCGGCTTTTCCCGCAACATCTACTTGTCCCGCCAGTGCTTGCTGTCCTGCGTCGCTGCATAAATCTCTAAGATTTTGAGTCAGCAGAACAATGGCGGCAGCCTTCAGCACACAGGACAAATTCTCGAAATCAGACAGCCGGATCAATCCCAACAGCCATTCAAGAACCGGCGAAAAAAGTTCCAACGCCCAGGACAGCAGCACAGCGCATGCAGCCAGTGCAAACAGCAAAGCATATCCTTGTCCATATTGTTTTAAAAGGCTCAGCATCACAACTGCGAGAAGCGCAAACACCAGAATTCGTAAAAGATCCGTCATAATGAAAACAAGTCCTTGATTGTTTCGAACAGCGTACTGATCTGCTCGATAATCATCATCAAGACAACGATCAGACCTGCCAAAGTTGTCATCATCGCCTGTTCTTCGCGGCCAGAACGGATGAGCAGTTGATTCAAAACCGCTACAATGATGCCGATGGCTGCTATTTTAAAGACAAAATCAATATTCACAGTCCTTTTTCTCCTTTACCGCGAATTTTAAAGCAGCAAAAGCGCCGCCATCCCGCCGAAAGAAAAACCCATCACTCGGTAGAGTTTTTTCTGCTGATCGCATTCTTCTCTTGCGTTGCGTACAAGCAAGGAAAGCTGCGATGCAGAATATTCCAAAAGCTTTTCTTCCTGTTCGGCCGGAAGATTTGTTAAACCGGATAAGCAACTGACAAAATATTGAAATTCGTGCTCATGTATAAGAACTTTATACCGTTCGTGAAGTTCTTCCAAAACACGGCTCAAATCCGCGCGTAAGGATGGCCCATCCGACAAACCGCCAAAAGGCAGTCGCAACTCCCGTAAAAGAAGGTTCTGCGAAGCCTTTTGAAGAATTTCATAAGTAGAACCAATTTCAAACCGAAGCGAATCGTGCAAATGGTTCAAAACGATAATCATATCTTCCAGAATCCGCACACGTCGTGTCAGCTGCTCTCCCTTTTGCCAGCCTGCTGCTCCGCAAGCAAAAAAAATCAACACCGCTCCCGCCAGTTTAAATCCCACTTGAAACATTGCAGACCTCCCGAATTCTACCCGGCGCAAGATGACCTTCCAAAAAAACAACCGAATCGAATGCCCCTGTTTTAAGCAGCGCCTGATATTGGGGGCGCCTCATTAAACCGATCATATCTTTTGCATGAATGGATGCTAAAAGCCTTACACCTGCATTTGCCGCCTGTTCAATCGCCGTCACGTCATTCAGGTCTCCCACTTCATCGCAAACAATAACATCCGGTCCCAGACCGCGCAGTGCATGCTGCATGCCGATATGCTTGGGATAACCTGATAAAACATCACAACGACCTGGCGGCAAAAATGCAAAGCCGGTGCTGCCAACAGGGAATAATTCGCCGCGTTCATCCACGACTGCTGTCTGCCAGTTTACATCCGACAGCACCTGTACCGCCGCCCTCAGCAAAGTGGTTTTTCCGCTTCCCGGCTCCCCTGCCACAATCATGCCGCTTTTCATATCACGCAGAGCCCGACAGAATTGCGGAGATAGTCTCAAAACTTCTTTGCGGGCAATCCGAATATTGAGACTTGTGATATTTTGAACAGTCAAACGCCCGGGTTCGGGATAAAAGGCACTTCCGCCAACACCGACACGGTGCCCGCCCGGCAGTGTAAGATATCCGTTTTCCAACGCACGCGCCTGACTGTGTACAGAGTATCGGCAGAGCGCTAAAAAGCATCTGTTTATCATTTCATGCGAAAGAGTCCAGCTGTCCTGTGTACTGGCCGTCATCGGGCCGCGGGAAGAAAACAAAATGTCTGTTCGCCCTGCGCCAATGCAGCAAAGCGGACGATTGGATCGCAGCCGGACTTCCGTAACAGTCTGTGCCTTTTCTTCTTCCAGGCGCTGCATTGGCGCTGAAAGTTCCGGTGGAAGCCATCGAATCACATCATAATAGGCATCCATTTTTTCACCATCCTTCAATCTTGTTTCAAATATATGAAAGCAGGACAGGCATTAGAACAAAAAACGGGAAAGCTCCATCAAGGAAGCTTTCCCGTAAAAGAGAAACAATCTTTACTTTTCAAGCATCGCCAGCAGTTCCGCTTCATTCAAAATTGGAATTCCAAGCGATTGTGCTTTGGTCAGTTTCGAACCAGCAGCCTCGCCTGCTACCACATAACTGGTCTTCCGGGAGACGGAAGATGCCGCTTTTCCACCGTTCCGGGTAATCAGCTCTTCTGCCTGCGTTCTGGACAAAGTGGGAAGAGTTCCTGTTACGACGAAGGTCAAACCTTTCCACGTCTCGCCTTTTTTCTCTCCATGATAAACCATGTTTACGCCCGCCTGGCGAAGACGGTCAATCAGGTCCCGTGTCCCCTCTTTTGCAAAAAAGTCAAGAACGCTGTCTGTCATAACACCGCCAAAGCCATCGATTGCGTCCATCTGTTCTGCGGTAGCCTGCATAACCGCATCCATGGAGCCAAAAGCTTCTGCCAGCAAAGCCGCCGCTTTACTGCCAATGTTACGAATGCCCAAAGCAAACAAAAGCTTATCCAAATTGTTCTGCTTGGACGCTTCAATGGCAGTAAGAAGATTGGAAACAGACTTTTGCTTAAACTTCTCCAGCTGAAACAGCTGATCGGCTGTCAGGTCATAGATGTCAGCCGCATTGCGAACGTATCCCTTGTCCACAAGCTGGGCCGCCACAGCGCTTCCCAACCCATCGATATCCATTGCGGTACGGCTGGCAAAATGAATAATGTTTCGCAGCGTCTGAGCCGGACATTCCGGATTGGTGCAGCGCAAAGCCGCCTCTTCCTTCAGGTGCGAAACCGGTTCTCCGCAGGACGGACATACCCGCGGCATCTCAAAAGCAGCCGCATTGGGACCATGCTTTACAACAGTTACTACTTCTGGAATGATGTCGCCAGCTTTTCGGACACGAATGGTGTCCCCAAGGCGAATGTCCAAATCCCGAATAAATGCTTCATTGTGAAGAATTGCACGGGAAACAGTTGTTCCCGCCAAAAGAATTGGATCAAATACTGCCGTGGGCGTCAGAACGCCGGTCCGTCCTACAGACACTTCAATGTCCTGCAGAACAGTTTCCTTTTCCTCGGGCGGGTACTTGAATGCAATCGCCCAACGCGGATATTTGGCGGTACTGCCAAACATTTCACGCTGCGCAAAAGAATCCACTTTTACAACAGCGCCATCGATATCGTATGGAAGCGTCCCCCGTAATTCTCCGATTTTTTGAATCTCTTCCAGAACCGGTTCGATGGAATCGAAGCGGGTACGGCGAGGAGACACCGGAAATCCCAGAGAAGCAAGATACTCCAAACTTTCTTTATGCGAAGTAAGTTCTTTTCCCTCAATTTGCTGCAAATTAAAAATAAACAGCGATAATCCGCGGCTTGCAGTAATGCTGCTGTCTTTCTGACGCAACGATCCTGCGGCTGCGTTGCGTGGATTTTTAAATGGCTTTTTGTCGCTTAATTCTTGTTCTTCCACCAGTTTCAGGAATGCTTCTTTGGGCATATAAACTTCGCCGCGAACTTCCAAAAATGCCGGCGCATTTTCAAGTTTCTTTGGAATATCACGAATTGTCGCAAGGTTTTCTGTTACATCTTCGCCCACTTCGCCGTCACCACGAGTGGAGCCCCGCACAAAAACACCGTCGCGATATTCCAGGCTGATGGAAAGGCCATCAATCTTGGCCTCCACCACATACTGCGGCTGAATCCCGGACTCTCGAATTCGGCGGTCAAATTCCACAACCTCTTCCAACGAAAACACGTCCTGAAGACTTTCCATTTTAACAGTGTGAACCACTTTTTCAAATTTGGAAGAAACGCTTCCGCCAACATGCTGCGTATAAGATTCCTGCGTCACAAAATCCGGATGATCGGCCTCAATCGCCTTTAAACGCTGTGTAAGCTGATCAAATTCATAGTCATCCAGCTCAGGTGCATCCAAATCATAATATAGATGACTGTGGTATTCAATTTTCTTTTTCAGTGCTTCGTATTCTTCACGAAGATGTTGATTTTCCAATTTTTTCACCTCATTGGACGTCATGTTTTCTCAAACGCTTCTATTGTGCGGTTATTATACCACAAAACACGGAGAAAACGCCACTGCCCTTTACGAACTGGCGTAAAATTGCGGCACTTCTCCCACAATCAAAGTCTGGGCAACACAAATTTTATTTTCTACCGTAACACTGGTCGAATAGCCGGGTAAAATAGCGCTCATCTCAACTTTAAAATCGATAAAAATTCGATGCTGCGTTTGATTAATCCCGGCAGTTTCCAAAGAATCCTGAATATCGCTTTCCACAAATGATGTCGGCAAGATTTGGAGATGGATATTGGGGCCTCGCCCGGCCAGGAGCTGCCATCCGGTTAAAGTACCCAGAGGAATGCCAATATCCTGCTTCTGAATTCCAAGGAGGCGATTGGTAACCGCATCTGTCAATCTCGCCTGAAGGCGGTTCATCTCAACAGAATCAATGTCAACCGATACCACAGAGCCATCTTCTCGGGTCACAACACGAACCAGGCGCTCATCAATATCAGGGTCTTCCTCCAGTTCATCCATCACCGCTTCGTTCATAGCTAAAATGGAAATAACACGGCATTGGTACTCTGCCATTGTCGTAATCACAGGACGCAGCTGCATATCGATTTCAATCAAAATCAGAAACAAAATACTCAGAAACAATAATAGTTTTGTCCAGCCCCTTAATCGAAAAACAGTCCTGCGGTACCTTGGTTTTCGCACAGAGCCATCCTCCTTCCGTGCGGGTTTCGTAACAGTATATTCCGTCGGAAGGAAAATTGTGCGAAAAAAGGCCTCGTTTTACGAGGCCTTTTGTCAAAATCTTTTAGATGGAAATTGCATGAGAAATATCCAGCAAAGCTGTGTCAATCGTTTTGTACATCGACAATGCAACAGAAATATCATAATCGACGATGGACTCCGCACGGGTAGCCACAACGCGGTTGAAAATTCCTTTGTTGATCAACTCAATGGCATGATAACCCATACGGCTGGCGGTAACACGATCGCGCAAAGTCGGAGAGCCACCACGCTGCACATGTCCCAGCACCGTCGCGCGGGAATCGATTCCTGTACGTGCCTGAATCTCATTGGCAATATCAGAAGCCTTACCGGCACCCTCAGCTACAACAATGATGAAATGCTTTTTACCGGTTTTCTGAGTTTCCTTCATTTTGGAGATGACATCACGATCCAGATCGAAGGGGACCTCCGGAATCAAAGTGACCAGAGCGCCTACCGCAATGCCGGTGTTCAGAGCAATGTAGCCGGCATTACGACCCATTACCTCAACGACAGAACAACGGTCATGGCTCTGCGTGGTATCACGCAGTTTGTCGATCATTTCAACTGCGGTGTTCATCGCCGTATCATAACCAATGGTATAGTCGCTGCACGCGATATCGTTGTCGATCGTACCGGGGATGCCGATGCAGGGAATGCCCTGCGCCGCCATGTCTTTAGCGCCGCGGAAAGAACCGTCACCGCCAATGACCACCAGTGTGTCAATTCCCGCCTCACGGCAGGCCTGTGCAGCTTTTTGCTGACCTTCCAGCGTTTTAAACTCCAGGCAGCGGGCCGTATACAGAATGGTACCGCCGCGGTGGATGATTTCAGACACGCTGCGAAGATTCATATCGACAATATCTCCCGTCAGCAGACCATTGTAGCCATGGCGAACACCCTTCACCTTATAACCCTTAAAAAGCGCAGCGCGCACAACAGCACGAATCGCAGCATTCATGCCAGGAGCATCACCGCCGCTAGTCAGCACACCAATTGTTTTGATCTCGCTTGACATAGATGTTATCCTCCTTCAAATATCCTCTCTTCTGCTGCCTCTTATTATAAACATTTGTTGCGTCAAATTCAACCGGTTTTGTTATAAAATTATCGGACTTTCACATTTCCCTTACCTAAAATGCGCTCCAGTTCCGAGAAAAGAAGGTCATTTTTAACACACCAGAGCGAACGCGGTGCACGCATACGCTTGTTGGTATCCTCAAAATACATGTATACCGGGCAGTCACCCTCAAAAATGCTCAGCAGATTTTTGACTTCTTCAAAAGAACGGCTGTTCATGGACGAAAGTTTCAGCCAAAGCTCATTTTTTGTATTTTTATTGCCACTATCTACAGTCAAATCCTTTTGGTAACGACTGATATCCGTGATTTTTTCTGCAATGATTTTGCTGGCCTCATCCTCTTTGTAGGAAACACGGCCGGAGATCACAACTACTGCATTCTCCCGTACTGCCTCAGAACACTGTAAAAGGATTTTCGGGAAAGCAAGAACTTCAATCGTACCACTGAGGTCTTCCACTGTAATGAACGCCATTACTCCGCCTGATTTTGTATTGATGGTCTTGCTTCGGACAATGGTACATACAACGCATACACTC
Organism: Ruthenibacterium intestinale; assembly: GCF_040096265.1. Classification (NCBI taxonomy): domain Bacteria; kingdom Bacillati; phylum Bacillota; class Clostridia; order Eubacteriales; family Oscillospiraceae; genus Ruthenibacterium; species Ruthenibacterium intestinale. Next base: position 42,180 of record NZ_JBBMFA010000095.1, on the reverse strand, counting down.
TGATTGTCGTATTGATGCGCATCCTCGCCGTTTAAATCGGAAATTTTACAAGTGGAATACTGTTCGATGGCATCCCGGTGCTGATTCAACGGATGGCCGGAAAGATACAAACCGCTTACTTCCTTCTCCATCTGCAGGAGAGCATCATAAGGATATTCCTCGCAATCCGGAATTTTGTAATCGCTGATTGCAGCTTGCTTTGCATCGCCAAAGCTGCCGAACAGATCCATCTGCCCATCCAGATTTTTGCGGGAATCGTTCTCCACACTCTTCAAAATGCCTTCGACAGCTTCCATCATTCCGCGCCGCTTGGTCTCGATGTTGTCAAAAGCCCCTGCTTTGATCATGCTCTCAACCGCACGCCGATTGATTTCTGTCCCATGCATCCGGCGGCAAAAATCATACAGGCTTCGATAAGGTCCGCCCTCCTGACGCTGCTTTACAACCGTGGCAATCAAATTGCGGCCGACATTTTTCAGCGCCAGCAGCCCGAACCGAATGTCTTTTCCCTGTACGGTAAAGCCAATATCACTTGCATTGACGTCCGGCGGCAAAACCCGGATCCCCATGCGCTGGCACTCTGCAGTGTATTCAATCACCTTATCCGTATTATCCAGCACGCTTGTGAGCAATGCTGCGAAGAACTGCCGTTTGTAGTGCCGCTTCAAATAAGCGGTTTGATAAGCAACCACTGCATACGCCGCAGCATGGGACTTGTTAAAGGCATATGAAGCGAAACTGGACATCTCGTCAAAAATCGCATTTGCAACATCCGCGGGAATTCCATTGGCAACACATCCTGCGCATTCGTGGCCCGGTTCCTGATTCCCATAAACAAAATGCTGCCGTTCTTTTTCCATGACGTCGTGCTTTTTCTTGCTCATGGCACGGCGCACCAGATCCGCCTGTCCGTAAGAGAAACCCGCGAGTTCACGGCAAATCTGCATAACCTGTTCCTGATATACAATACAGCCGTTGGTCACGTCAAGGATATGTGCAAGCTGCGGTGTTTTATACCGAATGTTTCCCGGATTATGTCGATTGGCAATGTACGTCGGAATGGACTCCATGGGGCCGGGACGATACAGCGAAATAATAGCGATGATATCCTCAAGGCTACGAGCTTTCAAACCCATAATTGCCTGCGTCATTCCGCCGGATTCCATCTGAAAAATCCCCAGAGTCTCCCCGGCATTCAGCATGTCATAAACCTTGGGATCATCATAAGGAATTTTCTCCATTGAAAAATCCGGATCTGTTTCACGAACCATTTTTTCCGCGTCGCTGATCACAGTCAACGTCCGCAGCCCCAAAAAGTCCATCTTGAGCAGGCCGAGTTCCTCGATGGTTGTCATGGTAAACTGCGTGACCGGATTGCCATCGTTGGTCGCAAGGGGAACATACTCGTCGGCAGCCTCCCGGGTAATGACCACGCCGGCAGCGTGGGTGGAAGCATGCCGGGGCATCCCTTCCAGCTTCAAAGCTGTATCGATCAGTTCGCGGACCTCTGGTTCCGCTTCATAGCGAGCCGCTAACTCTCTGGAAGTTTTCATCGCTTTTTGAAGCGTCATTTTCGGCTCCATGGGAACCAACTTCGCAATGGTGTCAACCGCCTGATAAGGCATGTCCAGAACACGCCCTACATCTCGGATGGCGGCCCGCGCAGCCATTGTTCCAAATGTGACGATTTGCGCGACGTGATCGGCGCCGTATTTGCGAATTACATAATCAATAACTTCCTGCCGCCGTTCATAGCAAAAATCCACATCAAAGTCAGGCATCGAAACACGTTCCGGATTCAGGAAACGCTCGAAAAGCAGGTTGTACTGAATCGGATCAATATTTGTAATTCCAATACAGTAAGCCGCAAGACTGCCAGCGCCGGAACCACGTCCCGGTCCCACAGGAATCCCCTGGCTTTTGGCATAATTGATGAAATCAAATACAATCAAGTAATAATTGATGTATCCCATTCGATCAATAATTCCGATTTCATAATCAAGGCGCTGACGGATCTCCGGCGAAACCTGCGGTCCGTAGTGTTTATGCAGGCCCGCCTCACACAGCTGAACAAAGTAATCTTTGTTATCCATGCCATCCGGCGCTTCGAAGTACGGCAGCTTTGTCACACCGAATTCAAAATCAAAATTGCACATTTCAGCAATCTTGTTGGTATTTTCGCAAGCTTCCGGCCAGGCAGAAAAAAGGTCGTACATCTCCTGTGTACTTTTCACATAAAACTCATCTGTACCAAATTCCAACACATCGTCATCGTGTACGGTTTTGTTCGTTTGGATACAAATTAAAACATGCTGCATCTTGGAATCTTCCTGGCGCAGATAATGTGAATCGTTTGTTGCCACCAACGGAATACCAGTTTCCCGGGACAAACGAACCAACAGCGGCAACACACGCCGCTGCTCCTCGATTCCATGATCCTGAATTTCAATATAATAGTTTCCTTTTCCGAACAGGCTCTCGTAGTAAAGCGCCAACTGCTTGGCTCTTTCGTAGTCGCCCGCCAACAGCGCCTGTGGCACTTCACCTGCCAAACAGGCCGACAAGCAGATCAGGCCCTCATGATGACGTTCCAGCAGTTCATGGTCTATCCGCGGCTTATTGTAAAATCCTTCGATAAAACCGGCGGAAACCATTTTGATCAGATTCTTGTAGCCAATTTCATTTTTACACAAAAGAACCAAATGGTAAGATCCGTCAATCCGATTCACTTTGTCGAACCGGGTTCTGGAAGCCACATATACTTCGCAGCCAATGATCGGTTTGATCCCTGCTTTTTTGGCTGCCTTGTAAAAATCCACGCAACCGTACATCGCACCGTGATCCGTAATCGCCACGGCCGTTTGGCCCAATTCCTGGATTCGTTCCATGAGACGATCAATTCGGCATGCGCCGTCCAAAAGACTGTATTCTGTATGCAAATGCAGGTGCGTAAATTGTTTCGTGAGATCAGGCATTGCAATTCCTTTCCATCAATGTGGCAGCAATTTGCTCAATTTTTTTCATTCTGTGAGACAACCCGGATTTGCTCAACGGCGGGTCAAATTGAAGCGCCAATTCTTTCAAGGGAAGATCCGGATACTTTTCGCGGCAGTCCGCCGCCACCCTCAATGTTTCCGGCAATGTTTCCAATGCGCCATTTTCCCGCAGATACTGGATAGCCTCAATGGTCTTGCCGCTTGCGGAAACAATTTTATCGATATTGGCCGTCTCGCAATTCGTGATACGGTTGGCTTTGTTTCGAAGGTCTTTATACACTTTCAGATTCATCAGCTGAAGCGAAGACCCCGATGCTCCCATATAAGTAAGCATATCCTCAATTTGCTCGCTGGCCTTAAAATAAAGCACGTTTCCCCCGCGTCTTCGGGTCGTCTTCGGTAAAAAGCCGTGTCCCATCAAAAGCGCACTGAAATCCTGAATCAGGCCATACCGGTTGGATAAAAATTCAAGGTTGTACTCTTTGCTTGGGTCCGTAATGGTTCCGCTGCATAAAAAGGCCGCTGAAATAAACGCCTGCACGCAGTGTTCGCATTGAAAAATTTTACTGTTAATGCGAAGGGAAGGCTCTGTGCCGGTGCCCCCAAACAAAGAAAACATCTTCTCGATCTGCTCGCTGTCTTTCACTGCGAACTCGTACATTCTGCTGTCTTCTTTGCCGCGCGCATAAATTTTTCCTTCGACACCTGCCAGCGAAAACACCTTTTTCGCATATTGCGCAATACCGGTCCGCTCTGTATGCAGCACCATTCCTTTTGAATCAAAATATTTTCCAAAACAAGCCACTCCATAAGCAGCTGCAACTGCGCAGCAGCCTTCAGGCGGAATATGGTTCATGATCTCCTGCTTTACATCCTGGGAAAAACTCACGGGCACTCCTCCACTCGTCAGTTGTATCTTTGCTCATCCCGATGTTCCAAAACAGGATGATATCCTTTTTGCTTGAAATGCTCTGCCAAAAGATTGGCAAACGTAATAGACCGATGTTTCCCACCAGTACAGCCAATGGCAATCGTCAACTGACTTTTACCCTCTTTCACATACAGCGGGAGGGAATAATCCAGCAATGCCTGAAGGTGCTCCAGCAATTTTTGGGACTCTTCAAATTGCATCACATAATCAGAAACTTCATGATCGTTGCCGTTTTTCCCCTTGAGCTCCGGAATATAAAACGGATTCGGCAGACAGCGCACATCATAAACAATATCCGCCTCCCTGGGAACACCGTATTTAAAACCGAAAGACATGATATTCAATGTCATTGCGTCCGAGCTTTTATCTACAAACAGCGAAACAATACGATCTTTCAGCTGAGCCGTAGACAAGAGCGAAGTATCAATTTTATAATCCGCCATCGCGTACAGCGGTTCCAGGATAAGGCGTTCCTGCCTGAGCGCTTCGTCAATGGAAACCTGCGAAGCGATGGATATGGGATGTCTTCGCCTGGTTTCTTTATACCGCCGTTCCAGCACATGCACTTGCGCATCCAGGAACAGAATTTTGAAACTCACATCCTGCCGGCGCAGCTGCTGCAAAGCGTTAAGGATCTCCTCCGAGGACTTGCCGCCACGAATATCCAGAACAACCGCAATTTTCTGCATGGAGTTTTCACTTTGAAGCGACAACTCTACCAACTTTGCCAGCAAGCTCGCCGGGATGTTATCCATGCAAAAAAATCCGATATCTTCCAGCGCGTTCATTGCCAACGACTTTCCTGCGCCGGACAGTCCTGTCACAATTAAAAGATCCATAGCCTTTCCCTTCCCTCTTTATTCCACAACGCGAATCTCTTTCTCCAGAGTGAACCCCGTCTGCTCTTTTACAATTTTAGCCACAACGTCCGTGAGACACAATACGTCAGCACAAGTGGCATTTCCTTTATTCACTACAAAGCCGCAATGTTTCTCACTGATTGCCGCATCGCCTACTGCGTAACCCCTCAAACCGCACTGATCAATCAGCGCGCTTGCATAGGCACCTTCCGGACGTTTGAATGTGCTTCCGGCACTGGGCATATCCAGCGGCTGTTTTTCCGTTCTTCTGCGAGCATAATCAGCCATTTGTTCCCGGATAGAGTCCTTTTCACCTGGTGTTAGAGAAAAAGTAGCCGATAAAATACACCACGGCATATAGGCAAACGCGGAAGTCCGGTATCCGAGGGAAAGTGCCCCGGCCTCCAGCGTGATCTCATGTCCTTTGTCATCCAAAAACGTAACATCACGCAAAATATCTTTAATCTCCCCGCCATAGGCGCCGGCATTCATATAGACGGCGCCGCCCACGCATCCGGGAATCCCGAAAGCAAATTCCATTCCTGCCAAGCCGGCTTCCGCCGCTGCCAGGCAAACTTTGGAAAGAGATGCGCCTGCACCCGCTTTCAAAACCGTTCCCTGTACCTCGATGGCTGAAAATGCATCTCCAATGCGAACTACAACACCATCATAACCTTTATCCGAAAACAGCACATTGGTTCCCTTTCCCAGCAAATAGGTCCGGACACCCTCTTGTGCACAGTAATCGCGGATATCCTGCAGCTGCTTCGGATTTTTCGGCGTACAATAAATTTCAGCCGGCCCGCCGATTTTAAAAGATGTATGACGCGACATTGGCTCTTTTCTCGCGCAGGGAATCTCCTGCTGAATCATCCAATTAAATACAGAATCCAGTTTTTCCATTAATATTACACGCCCTATTATTCATTATTTTGACTGCCGAGGCTCGCGGCGCCGATGATGCCCGCATCGTTGTGCAGCTGCGCAACCACAATTTTGGTGCGGTGCTCGCTGTTCCGCGCGTAGTCCTCTTCATCTACAAGTTTACGCAACGGAGCAAGCAAAGTTTCCCCTTCCCGCGAAACACCACCGCCAATGCAGATAATTTCCGGCTGGAAGACGTTGATAACATTGGTCAGGCCGCACGCCACATACTCAATAAAACGATCGACTAACTCTTTGGCAAGCGCATCGCCGGCCCGCATCCCATCAAAAGCAGTTTTTGCGTTCACTTTACGCAAATCGCCGCCAATATACTGCCACATGATATTGTCCTTATGTTCCTGCAATGCTGCGCGGGTGTCTTCTTCCAAAGCACGGGCAGAAGCGTATTTTTCCCAGCATCCCTTTCGACCGCACATACACGGCCGTCCGCCTTTTTCAATAACTGTGTGCCCGATTTCTGCACCCGCCGAGTTAAAGCCCGAAAAAATTCGTCCATCAATGATAATGCCGCTTCCGATTCCGGTTCCCAGCGTGATCACAACAGCGTTTTTGCTTCCTTTCGCGCCACCTGCAATATATTCTCCATAAGCAGCCGCATTCGCATCATTCTCAATATAAACCTTACCCGGCAGCAATTTTTCCATATCGGCCGTCAAATGCCAATCATGATATCCAAAATTGGCATTAAATTCAATAATACCGGTTTTAGGGTTGACGCTTCCGGGCGTACCAATGCCAATCCAGCGAATATCCTGTTCAAAGGAGAGGTCGTTCCGGGCAACCAGCTCGCGGCAGATCTCAGCGATAGATTGCTCCACCTCTTCCTCCGGTCGGGGCAGATTGGTCTTGCGGGAAAGATGATCCACAATGTGGTGATCTTCATCCACAAGTCCCACGGCAATATTGGTTCCACCCAAATCGACACCAAGCGCGTAACGTTTCATTCCATTCCCTCCATCAAATTTACAATCGTCTTATGATGATCGCGGAGCATTGCGACAAAGGCTTCTCTGCTTCCGTTCACAATCAATTCCGGCGGAAAGTCGATTTCCCGCAGCATTTCGAAAATTGATTCAACTCCACCCAAATGATACTGCGAGTGTGCGTCGGAATTGACCGCAACCGGCACATCATTTCGCTTACAGGCAAGCGCCAAGGCCAGCATATTCTTTTCATTGCCCGGCCGCGCCACCCGTGAATTTGCATTTAACTCAACCACCTTGTGGTTCTGCGCAAAAACTTTTGTGACAGCGTCGTAATCATAAGGATAGAAACGGCTTTCCGAATGCCCGATCATATCCACATAAGGGTTTTGAGCCACATTCAGCCAAAGCTTTGTTGTCTCATCCTCCTGCAAGGGTCCGGAGAGGACTTCCGGGTGAATCGACGCAACGATCCAGTCCATATCCAATTCCTGCAGCGTGTCATTATCAAAATCCAACGCGCCGTCCAGATTGCGCACATTCGCTTCCATCCCTTTTAAAACCCAAACACCTTCCATCTTGTGCGGAAGTGTTGTGACATTATAGAAATACCACGGATGCGCACTGTCTTTCATGAGCGGAGCATGATCCGTAATCGCCAAAGCCCAGTGTCCCAACTCGTTGGCGCGCCGAGCCATTTCGGTAATTGTATTAAAGGCATGGTTTGATACCATTGTGTGCGTGTGTAAATCAGCAATAATCTTCATAAAATATTTCCTGCTTTTCTCAACCGTTCACATCATTTTCCAGGCCCAGGCGCGCCAGAAGGTCCTGTGCCGCATTGTAACCCATTTTTTTCTGCCGGTTATTGATGGCCGCAGCCTCAAGAATAACAGCGAGATTTCTGCCGGGCATGACCGGAATGACCGTGCTCGGAAGCGGCAATCCCAGTATATCTGTCGTATCCGTTTCCAGCCCGGTACGGCTGTAATTTTTGGTTTTATCCCATGGCTCCAAATGAACCACCAAATCAATTTTCTCGCTCATTTTGATGGCACCGGAACCGAATACGCGCGCCACATTGATGATACCAACACCGCGCAGTTCAATAAAGTGTCGAATGTTCTCCGGCGCAGTTCCCAAAATGGTTCGATCAGAGACGCGGCGCAGTTCCACCGCGTCATCCGCAATTAATCGGTGACCGCGTTTCACAAGCTCGATTGCGGTTTCGCTTTTTCCGACACCACTTTCGCCAAGGATCAGCAAGCCCTCGCCATATACTTCCACCAATACGCCATGTCGGGTGATGCGGGGCGCAAGGTCCACGCTGAGGATTGAAATCAGGCCGCTCATCATACTGGAAGTACTCTCGGAACTGCTCAAGACCGGCACTTGGTACTGCTGTGCAAATTCAAAAATAGCGTCGCAAATATTCAGATCCCGCGTAACGATGACCGCCGGTGGTTTCATTGAGAAAAGTGTATGAACATGGCTCCGACGCTCATTTTCCGGCAACGTATGCAGATAGCCCATTTCAGCATTTCCCAAAATCTGAATACGTGTGCGATCAAAATACTCATCATACCCTGTCAGCAAGAGCCCCGGGCGGTTGACGTCCGCAGACTGAATCGGAATATCCTTTAAATCTTTCGGAGTATATGCAACACGAAGATTCATCTGTTTTACGATTTTTTCCAAAGAAATGCTGAAATTCATCATTTTTCACAACCTCACTTTTCCAAGCTCAGACGTCAGGAAGGCTTAAGCATCTGCTTTTATTATATAATAACGTACGTAAGATATCAATTTGGTTTTGCTTTGAAAAAGAATTTGTATCGAAAAGTTTTCCAAATAACGTAAAAAATCCAGCATCTGGTTCGTTTACTTTAATAAAATGGAAAAAGAACATTTAATGAAATTCTCTTCTCAAACGCCTTGATTTCTGATATAATAAATTGTAACTGTGCGTTTTCGAATGAGAACTGCAATAAGGAGATGCAATGATGAGAATTGCCATTTTTGCCGAAACTTATTTTCCCTTTATCAGCGGAATCGTTACACATATTCAAACGCTGAAAGAATCTTTGGAAGAAAGCGGACATGAAGTGCTGATTGTAACTGCCAGCCCTAAAACCAACCGTCATTATGTGAAAGATGGCGTGCTTTATTGTCCGGCCATTCCCATGAAGCGTATTTATGGATACGGCTTTTCCAATCCCCTGAACCTCGAGCGTTTGAAGATTATTCGAGAGTTTAACCCGGACGTACTTCATATCCACACGGAGTTCAGCATGGGTATTTTTGCACAGTTTGCCGCGCGGAAATTGAAAAAGCCCATTGTTTACACGCTTCATACCATGTATGATGACTATTTGTTCTATGTCGCTCCCCACAAATTCGGGCAGAAAATGGTAAAACCGGCTGCGCACCTTTACTTCCGCAGCACTGCCAACAAAGCGACTGAAATCATAGGACCTTCTTTGAAAGTCGTGGAGTTTTTGCGCCGCTGCGGTGTGGAACGCCATATTAACATTATCCCCAACACTGTGGATCTGTCCGATTTTCTGCCGCAGAATGTCTCTCCCGATGATATCTCTTCGGTACGCAAAACGCTTGGTATTCGTGAAGGTGACACGGCCATCTGCTTTGTGGGACGGCTTGGGAAGGAAAAGAGCATTGATACACTGATTGAGTTTTTCGCACAAAATTGCAAAGGAAACGAGCAGTACAAACTTTTCATTATCGGAGACGGGCCCGAAAAGAACAACCTCGCTAGGCAGATTCAGGATTTGAATGTCACCTCACAGGTTAAATTGCTGGGACGAATTGAGCATGCCAGCTTACCGCCCTACTATCATGCATGTGACCTGTTTGCCACTGCTTCCCTTTCTGAGATGAATTCAATCTCGATGCTGGAAGCTATGGCCAGCGGCCTGTATGTTCTGCAGCGGTTGGATATTTATAACAAGAATCAGATTGAAGCCGGCGAAAACGGTGAAACGTTCACTTCATCCAAGGAGTTCGGTGCCCTTGTCTTTGCCCAGGCTGCAATGACAGCAGAACAAAAGGCAGAACGGAGAGAACGCGTAACAGCTTTCACCAATCGTTACGGAAAAAAAGAATTTGTCGCTCAGGTGCTGAATGTATACGAGCGAGCAATTGCAGAATACAAAAAATAAAAGGAGCATCTTCATTATGCAAAAATACGATGTAGCAATTATCGGCGGCGGCATTGGCGGATTGATGAACGCCTATGAACTGTGCACCAAAGCACCTCAGCTGAAAGTGATTTTGTTTGAAAAGGGTCATGATATCGAAAAACGGCTGTGCCCCATTGTGGCCGGAAAAGTCTCCACCTGCATTAAGTGCCCTTCCTGTGCCATTATGGAGGGTCTCGCCGGCGCCGGTGCTTTCTCTGACGGAAAATACGTTATCTCTACCGAATACGGCGGATGGCTGCCTGAATTTCTGGAACCGAAAACGGTTCTTGACTATATTGAGCAGGCCGATGCAATTCTCCAGTCTTTTGGCGCCCCCGCTGAGCGTTTTATGCCGAACAATGAGCTGAAGAAAAAATGTCTGGAATATGATCTGCACATGTCTCAGGCCCAGCTGAAACATTTGGGGACCGATGCGAACTTTGCGACAATGTGCAAAATGGCCGCATTTCTGAAAGAACGCGTCACCATTCTCACGGATACCGATGTAACAGATGTAGATAAAAGCACCCACACCGTTTACTTTACCAACAAAAATGGTTCAGACACGGTAACGGCAGAACACATTGTTTTTGCCGTTGGCCGCGTCGGCAGCCGTTTCTTTGCAAAGTGGTGTGCCAAAAATGCCATTCCCCTGAAAAATAACCAGGTCGACATCGGCGTCCGGGTGGAGTTGCCCAGTGTCGTGTGGGAGGACTTTTCCAAGAAAATCTACGAGCCCAAAATTTGGTACCGCTCCAAGCAGTACGGTGATGTAACGCGCATGTTCTGCTTTAATGAGCGCGGACAAGTTGTTATGGAGAACACTTCCGGTGTCCTGACTGTCAATGGACATGCTTATGTAGATGAAGCTAAGAAGAGTGAAAACTCCAACTTTGCCCTTCTCTCTACCATTCGGTTTACGGAGCCCTTCAAAGAGCCGATTGAATACGCGCGCAGCGTTGCCAGCCTGGCCAATCTGATCAGCGGCGGAAGCGTTTTGGTACAGCGTCTCGGCGATTTGATTGCAGGACGCCGGACAGATGCCCGCCGTCTGGCTCAGAGCACCGTGCGCCCCACATTGAATGCTGTGCCTGGCGACTTGAGTCTTTGCCTACCCAAACGTCAGTTGGATAACATTGTGGAAACACTGGGTGCACTGGACAAGGTTGCTCCCGGCACAATGAACTACGACACATTGCTTTACGGTGTTGAGTGCAAATATTATTCTGCCCGTCCGGATTGCACAGACTTTGAATTGGACGGCTGTGAAAAAATTTATGCGGTCGGTGACGGAACCGGATTTACTCGTTCGCTCTCCCAGGCGGCTGCACACGGTTTGTATGTAGCAGACAAAATTTTGAAAAAGTAAATCACATGCAAAGAGGCCTGTTTCAAACAGGCCTCTCTTTTTATTCTCTGTACAAATTGCTTTTGATACAGATTTGAACATTCCTTTCCAGTTCATTCTGATTTTTCCATTTTTCTACTTGCTGCGCATCATACATCCGAAGCCACCATTCCAATTGAAAAATATCATTTTGACGATAAAACGTATCTTTCACAATATTCATTGCTTCACTTGCAAGCCAACGGTTGACCAAAACGGTTTCGTCCAATGAATTTGAGGCAGAAACCGTTTTCCCTTTTATGCTCAAATGTTCAATTTTCCCTGAGATCTGAATTTCGAGTATCCATTTTCCGTTTTCCGGCTTCACATTTTTTTCAATGGAAAGAGCGGATGTTTCCAATGAAATCAGGGTCTGCTCAAAACTTGTCTGCACCGAAAGATTTCGACATTTTCCATCCAGCAGCAAAGCGACCTGAAGTTCTGTTGCATCCCAAAAAGAGTAACAAATGCCATCCTTGAAAAGCGCTGCCCGTTTCACCCCAATAAATGCATCGCTTTTATCTGAAAAATCCAAAATCGGAAGCCAGCCGCTTTCCCCATGCTCCCCGGGAATTGCTTCAAAAATGCTTTGAGAAGGGTTAGCTTGAAGGGCATTGCGCTCCGTCAGCCGCTCGCCTTCCTGAATAACCGTTTGCAGAACCTCTTCGCATTCAGGAAACTCTTTTCCGTCTAAAGTAGTCAGATACACCGATAAGTTGAGACGGCCCACGTCTTCCTGCCCAAAATAGCACAGATAGCTGGATACCCCCTGCTCAATTGCACCTGGCCCCAAAAACAAAAGCTGATTTTGTGCGTAAAAAGCCGATTTGTTTTGCTGGCGTTCCGCCTGATAGAGCGCTTGCTCCAGATTATCTCCCTGTCCCATATAAATTTGGGCTTTTTCGGTGACAGAGCCTGTGTCGGAGCTCGGTTGACATTGTAACACCACCAACGCTGCCTCCACCTGTCCATCATCCAGCGTATTCACATAAACCGCTTTTACAATCGCCCGTTCACCCAGACTTTTCCCTTGCGCGCATCCGCACAAAAAAATGAGCGGAACGACCAAAGCGAACAGCCTAAACAGCGTTCTGTGCACCGTGGTGCCTCCTTTCCCGCATCGCAGCAGCCACAAGGCAAACCATCAATCCTGTTGTTCCAGCACTTTGAATTACCTGCTGCCAACCCTCCGAGCACAAATTTGTCAGAATCACACCGAGTAAAACACCTCCGACGGCCCAAATTTCCGGGTGTTTGCAATCCACTCGAATCAAGAGAATACTTTTCTGCGCTGTACAGGCATAAAGAGCTGCTTTTGAGAATTCCACCATGGACCAGATCCAAACATGAAGAGCATCCATGCGCTTGAAAACCGAAAGTCTTCCCAAGCGCGACAAAGAATGAAAAACAAGTGTCTGCTGTGCCGCCTGTTCTCCCAAAACCATCTCTCCAAACAAACTGAGTATTGTTCCCAGAATTACAATCGCTCCAAAAATTTTTGAAAAAGAACGCATTTTTCTCCGTCTGTCACCTTTTGCGAAAACAAGCGGGATCAATAGAACCGGGGAAAGGCAAAAGCCAGCCTGTGCGCTTTGTATAATTTCGCACATGGAAAACGGCCTTACAATCAAATTTTCCGGCTGCATTTGCACCAGATTTGCTGCTATAAGCAATCCGATTGAAAACAAAAAAGGTACAAGCATCAGATTGACCAATCGCAGTGTTGTCTCCATGCCGCTCCGCAGGAGATAAAACAATACAGCTAAAAAGATTCCATAAATAAGCATTGACGAATACATTGCATTGCTTGTGAACCGCCAAAACTGTTCCGTGCGTGTAATTGTGCATCCTGCACTGAATGCCATCAATGAAGCCAGTATCACATGACACCACTTGGCAAGCAGCCCCGACTGACTCAACCGCAAAAGCAGCCATAGAATTCCAAGTGTCAGCGCAGAATTTAAAATGGTCGCCGGAATCGTTACCTGAGCACGAAAATATTCTTTTTCAGTAAAGGCTGTAATAATCAAGTCAATGGCTAACATCAAAAAAACCGCTGGAAACAAGGCACGGGCGTTCAACTTGCTCCTTCTCATTCGCTCTCCTCCGCTTCCTGCAATTTGTCTACATAGAAATCAGACTTTGCAAGCCTTTTCCAGCTGCTACGGATCATTCCATCACGCAAGAAATCTTTGCGCGCAGGAGCGATGGGGGCAAGATACGGAATTCCGAACGGGTTCATGCTGCACAGATTACTCAGCATCCACACCGTTAAAGCCGAAATCCCCAATGGTCCCAAAATGCCGCCAGCTAAAATGAACAGAATTCTCAATACTGTCACCGGTTCATACAGTGATGGAACCACATAGGTGCAAATGGCAGTTAACGCTATAACAATGACCACTGGTGTGCCCAAGATGCCCGCGCTGACCGCAGCATCTCCTACGATCAGCGCAGCTACCAAACTGACAGAATGGCCAATCGGTTTTGGAAGCCGCAGTCCTGCTTCCCGTACAATTTCCAGAAGGAAATTCACAAAAAGCGCTTCCAGAAACAACGGCAGCGGTGTGGCCATCTCGGCTGCCGCAACCTTATACAAAAGTTGCGGCGGAAGCAGCTCCGGAGTAAAGTTGGCAATGGACACAAATACCCCCGGCAGCATAACCGCAAGAAAAAACGCCACATATTTCACAATGCGAATCAACGATGCAAAATACGCTTTTTCCGAATAATCGTCCATACTTTGGAAATTCTCATTGAAAAAGTATGGAACAATCATTGCAAACGGGCTTCCATTGGCCAAAACAATGATTTTGCCTTCGCAAATTTTTGCGCTGGACGTATCAGGTCGCTCTGTATACCCGACTGCTTGAAAAAATGAAAAGCGGCTTCGCTGCAAAAAAGCCGCCAGATAACCACTGTCAAACACAAACGGAAGCTGTGTATTTTCTAAGCGTTCACGAACCAATCGAAGAAGCTTTTGAGAAACAAGCTTTCGATTATAGAGCAATGCAATCTCCGTCTGTGTCCGCTCTCCTAAGCTCATGGTTTCCACCATGAGCTCATCGGTTCGAATCAACCGTCGAATCAGACTGATGTTCACGCGAAGAAGTTCCGTAAATCCTTCCCGGGAACCACGTATATTATTCTCCCCACTCGGTTCCTGAACCGAACGAAACTGCATGCTCTGCGTAGAAATCACAAGTGCACGGTCTACGCCATCGATCAAAATCACACTGGTACCCGCAGTCAACTGGGCACGGGCATCGTCCACACATAAAACGCACTTGGACTCCATAGGGACAGCGGTTTTCCTCCAGATGTAATCAAATAATTCCTCCGGGTCGGAAATCGCACGTTCAGGACGGCTGAGAATGTCCAGCATCATAATCCAAAGGCGTTCAATACTGGAAAGTCCCTCAAACATGCAGATGCAACAAGGAATTCCAAACAATTCAATATCCTTTGTATAAAAATCGGTGGCATTTCCAAACAGCCCCTTTAAAAGCAGTTTATTTTCCAGTAAGTCTTTTTTCAAAAGCTGCTGTTCCATCACTGCTTCCCCCTTTCCTGTTTAGTATGCCCGGACCTTGTATGGTTTTAATCAGATAAGGTCATATTGAAAGGGAGGTGTTACGGTATGTTATTGTTGGTTCTGCGCACGCTTCTGATCTATGTTCTAATTATTTTTGCAATGCGCCTCATGGGGAAAAAACAACTGGGCGAACTCCAACCATCTGAACTGGTCTCTACCATTCTGATTTCCAATCTGGCCTCAATTTCCATCGAATCCCCGGAGCTGCCATTGGTCAGCAGTGTGGTGCCCGTTTTTCTGATCGTCGCCCTGGAAATTTTGATTTCTTCACTTTGCGCTCATTCTCATACTGCGTCTCGATTGGTTGCCGGTTCACCCAAAATCATTATCAGAAATGGGCAGATCGACCAGAAAACATTGAAGGAACTTCGCTTTTCGGCAGAAGACTTGTTGGAGGCTCTTCGCGGAAAAGATATTTTTGAACTGGAACAGGTGGAGTTTGCCATCGTCGAAACCAACGGTAGCATCAGTGTGCAAAAAAAGTTTGAATATGAAAGTCCTACCAATGAGATGACGCAGCAAGCTCCTCCGCCAGCCAGACAACCATCTCTGCCTTTGATTGCAAACGGGACAATTCTGAATGAAAATCTTCATTTTCTGGGAGTCGACCTTCCTTGGGTGGAAGAACAATGCCGTATGCGTGGATTTTCTATTCGAGACATTCTGCTGTTTTTATGCAATGATGCAGGACAGATTCTTGTGATTCCGAGGGAGGGGCTTTGATGAACCGTCGCGTATATGCTGCACTTCTGATTCTTCTGAGCACATTTTCACTGAGCTGGTTCAGCCATATTCAAATACATCGGATTACTGAATATACCTGCGCGGGACTCTCAGAAATACGTCAGGCGGCATCTGAGGAAAAATACGATCTCGCCAGCCAAATTCTTGATGAAACATTATCCTATTACAAGCATAAGCAACATTTCCTGGAATTTTTCATCAAGCGTGAAACAGTGATTACCACCACGGTCAACCTTCAGGGACTGAAAGCTTATATCAACCGCACTTCAATAGCAGACCTTTTCAGCGAAATTGCCAAAGCGCAAGAACAACTTCAAATGATGGAGCACTTATTTACCGCAATTGTATAAAAAAGGACTTTTCCTGACGGAAAAGTCCTTGCTTTTATTTCTGAGAGCGCTTGTTCAGCAAATCCTTTAATTCATCCATAAATGTATTGATGTCGCTGAACTGCCGATAAACCGAAGCAAATCGCACATAAGCCACTTCATCGATTCTCTTCAATTCCTGCATGGCCAGTTCGCCGATATGGATGGATGTCACTTCGCGGTCATAGGAATTCAATAATTCCTGTTCAATGTTATCCACGGCAGTTTCCAGCATTTTATATGTCACCGGACGCTTTTCGCAGGCGCGCATCAAACCATTCAATAACTTTTGACGGTTAAATGCTTCGCGCGATTTATCCTTCTTAATCACCATCAGCGGAACAGTTTCCACAATTTCGTATGTAGTAAAACGTTTCGAGCATGATAAACATTCCCGGCGGCGGCGAATACGCTCTCCATCATCCGCAGGGCGGGAGTCAATTACCTTTGATTCAATTTCACCACAATACGGACATCTCATAACTCTTGATTACCCCTTCCTCATTTTGCCTTTAATAACTCTCTATAAAGGAAACCGCATTTACCAGCTGCTGTTTCGTTTGAAACCCATCTCGATACAATTCTACTACCATACTGCAAGCTTCCCGCTTTAAACGGGGCAGCAGAAGTGCCCATGCTTCTTGCCCCTCACCTGGTGGTAAACAGTCACAATCCAGGTCAAAATCACTCAGGTGGGCATGGCGGATTTTCCCTTTCATCGCATCCAAAAGAGCATCCACATGATTCTCTGCTCGGCGGGCCTGCTTCAAATCCAGAACAAATTCCGCCCGATCATCTGTCAGCTCTCTCATGCGTCGAATCTGCTCCCAAAAACCGCATTTGCACCGTACCACGTTTTCCTGGCAAAGCGCCACACCATATTCTTTTCCAACACACTGCAACGCACTGTAGTTTTTGCAATAAGCCTCAAAGGGATAGGCCGTGTTCTTATAATCACCGTGGAAAACTAAAATTGGAGCTTCTAAAATTCGGCACGCTTCAAAATACCGTCGATATAAAGCAACCCCATCCTCAAATCGAGTTCCATAAGAAGAGGCAAAAAAGAAAGATTCCATCATCGACGTAAATGGATGTACAGCCAGTACATGCATGTCACTTTTCTTCACGATCGACTTCAAACGGGATAAATACTCCGGCTCCAATTCCCGGAATGTGTTTAAAAACACTTCAACACCTTTTACCTCGCTTAACGAAATTTCAAGCAGTGCCTGTTCCGTTTCCATCGGAAAAAAGCAAGCTGTCGATATTCCACACTCCATAAAGCAGCCTCGCTTTTCTTTACAACTAGTATTAGTATTACATAAAGTACATTTTTTTGCAATAGAAAAAAGCGGGCATATTGCCCGCTTTTTTCAGAACTTATTTTGCTTTTTTCTTCTTTACCGTCTTTTTGCGGCGAGATTCCCACTCGACCCACAGAGGTCCTGCGATACAAATCGAACTATACACGCCGGAAACCATACCAATCATCAGGGGGAACGCAAATGTGAAGATGCTGTCAAGTCCAAAGACAATCGAAATCACGCACACGCTGCCCAATGCAAGCAGAGTGGAAAGTGTTGTATTGATTGTTCGACGGAGACTTTCGTTGATGCCCGAGTTGACCAACGCAGCAAAGTCGACATGTTTGGAACCGCTCAAACTTCTGTCTTCCCGGATGCGGTCATAAATAACAACCGTATCATTGATCGAATAACCCAAAATGGTCAACATCGCAGCAATAAAGTTTCCGTTGAGAGGAATTCTCAGAATGACAAAAACACCGAAAATAACGATCATGTCATTCAGAAGCGCAACAATGGCCATTGTTGCTCCGCGCCAACCGCCCAGCTTTTTAAAGCGAATGGAAATATAAATCAAAATCAAAACAGCCGCTGCAGCGATTCCAACAAGGCTCTTTGCAAAGAACTCTCCGCCAATTGTCGGATCCACATTGTTCATGGACAACTGTTCAAAGGAATTGTCGGGATAGTTACTGGCAAGCATCTCTCCCAAAGCCTCAACTGTTTCAGTTTCGACTGTTTCCGTACCCGGCAAAGTAATCGTCAGGGTCTGCGAATCAGACGCAATGCTGCTACCGCTCTGCAGTGTCACCGAAGACCCCAGGATTTCCTGGACATCTGCTTTGACGGAATTCATGTCCATTTCACCAGTATAGCTGTAGGTCAGCATTGCACCGCCTTTGAACTGAATGTCCATCTTAACGCCAAACACCAGGCTGAACACGACAATGACAATCAGCAGTGCACTGGAAAAAGCAAAGAATTTTTTGCGATTTCCGACAATGTTGATTTCCTTTTTCGGCTTTGCCTCAGCACCGGGGCGTAGTGCACCATACAATACCGGATTGCGCATGCATTTCAGCTTCGAAATCCCTTTCAGCATGATGCGGGTCGAAATAACGCCAAATACAAAGTTCAGCAGAACGCCCACCAGCAAAGTATAGCCGAAGGAATAAATCGTTCCTGCCGTCGACGGTCCGAACGCAAAGAAAATCGGACGCAGAAGTTTGGCAAAGAAACTATCCGTCGGTCCAAAGGCGCCCATCAACATAACCGCCACAATGATAACAGTTACGTTGCCGTCGATAATCGGTGTCAAACCACGATCAAAGCCGGCTCGCAAAGCACCTTCGATGGTCTTCCCTCTTCGAATTTCCTCTTTAATACGTTCCGCCGTAATTACGTTCGCGTCTACGCCCATGCCGATTGCAAGAATAATACCTGCAATACCGGGCAAAGTCAGCGTAAAGCTGTTCAACACAGAGAAATAACCGGACACGAATGCCAATGTCATTGCCGTTTGACCCAACAGAGCAATCGATGCAATGAAACCGGGCAGCCGATAATTAAAGATCATGAACAGGACAACCAGCACAAACGCGATCACACCCGCGAGCACCATTGCATCCAGGGAGTTTGCACCCAAGCTGGGGCTGATTGTGCTGTACGTCTCTGCCTCCAATGCAAACGGAAGCGAGCCCGAATTGATTTGGTTAGCCAGCGTAATAGCTTCCTGGCGTGTTTCATCATCCGAACCATTCAGCGTGATCTGTGCATGGCCATCGGTAATAGCCGACTGCACCTGAGGATACGAAATCATCGTATCGTCCATCCAGATGGAAATGGTTCCTTTGGGGCTTTCCTCAGACAAACGCTTTGTGGCCTCTGCGAACTTATCCTTACCGGACTCGTTCAGTTCCAGCGCAACGTAGTACTCGCCATAAGTAGAGCTTTCCCGGTTTGTGTCAACGCCCGGCGTTGCACTCTTGATATCTGTCCCTTCCAGGATGATATTTTCCGCAGTTACACCCGTCGGCTTTCCCTCGGAATCCACTTCATTTCCTTCACGGAACGTAAGTCTTGCTGTCGCTCCGATTTCCTGGATCGCGCTCTCCGGATTAAATTCCGTCTCGTCCTCTTTCCAGGGGAAACGAACAATGATGCGGTCTTTATCATAGTCCGCATACACTTCGTTATCCGTAATGTTCAGGTTGACCAAACGTTGTTCGACAATCGCCTTTGCCGCATCCATTTGCTCATCCGTAGCATCATAGCCGTCTGCAGGCATAAAAGTGACGTCTACGCCGCCACGGATATCAATACCAAAGCGAATGTTCTGTGCACCTTTGATCCAAATTTTTGTTGTATCGCCATACTGTGTACTGACGCCAAAGAAAGCCGTAAAGGCAAAAAGGACGATCAGAACAGCCACAACAAAAAATTGCCAAGGTCTGCCTTTTGTTTTCATGGTGTTCCTCCAGAAAAGATTTTATCAGAAAGTGCTGGTTTTCATTACGCCAGCAGCTTTTCTACCGTCGCTAATTTTACTGCCACACACAAAAGGTGCGTTGCCGTCTCCAACTCCTCCAACGGTGGATATGTCGGAGCAATACGAATATTGGTGTCATCCGGATCGATTCCATAGGGGTAAGCTGCACCGGCTCCCGTCAAAACGACTCCCGCCTCTTTGCATAACTGTACGGTGCGCTTGGCAACGCCCTGTGTGTACAAACTGATGAAGTAGCCGCCGTTAGGCTTTGTCCAATGGGCAAGCTTCTCATAGTCTCCCAGTTCTTTATCAAAAATCGAAAGTACTGTTTTGAACTTCGGCTCCACAATCTGACGGTGCTTATCCATGTGTGCTGCAACGCCATTTGCATCTTTCAAAAACTTCACATGACGAAGCTGGTTAAACTTATCATAACTGATAATCATGGAAAACATATTCTTTAAAATATATTCTACATTTTTCAAGCTTGCCGCCATCGCTGCGACGCTTGCGCCGGGGAATGTTACTTTGCTCAAAGAGCAGAACATCAACGGACGATCTTCACAGCCCACCTTGCGGCACTCGTCCAGAATATTCAGGACATGGTCCGGTGTGTCTGTCAAATGATGAACACAATAAGCGTTGTCCCAAAAAATTTTGAAATCAGGTGCAGCAGTTTTCATGGCCGCCAGGCGTCGAACCGTCTCATCGCTGTAGGAGTACCCATCCGGATTCGAGTACAAAGGTACGCACCAGATTCCCTTCACCTCTTCATCCTGTACAAGTTTTTCAACTTGATCCATATCCGGACCGGTGGGAAGCATCGGCACAGTAACCAGATCAAAACCAAAATACTCCGTCACTCGAAAATGGCGATCATAACCGGGAGCCGGGCAGAGAAATTTTGGTTTTCCTGCACTCCAGGGGCGCGGGCTATCAGCAAATCCGCTGCGCCAGCCCAACTCAACCAGATAGTACATCATGTTCAGGCTGGAGTTTCCGCCTACAATCACTTCTTCCGGTTTTGCCCCCAAAATTTGGGCAAAAAATGTCCGCGCTTCCGGCATACCTTCCAAATTGCCGTAATTTCTGGAATCAATTCCCGTCTCCCCGATGTAGTCACGAATAGACAACATATCCATCGACAGATCCAACTGTTCCGGCGAAGGTTTGCCGCGGGACATATCCAATTTTAATCCCTTGTCACAGTACCCCTTATAAATGCGCTTTAAAGACTGGTACTCTTCTTCCAGATCTTCCCGATTCATGGCAAAATAATTTGTCACAATCCTTACCCCTCTCTGAATCACCATTTTTGCTGTGCCCCTTTCCCCTCAGACACAGCACAATCCCATCGGACTTACACAAGTTTATATTATAATATAATTACAGCAAAGTTACAAGTTCCGTAAGTGCTTTTCTCCGTGCAAAAGATGAAATTCATTGTTTTCTGCTTTTTATCTGTCAACCAGTCGATAAAGATTCCCCTGTTAAAAGCACCCCGCACGGAACGTGCGGGGTGCTTTCTGAAAACTCATTTATACTTTGAAAGTTACGGAAGTATCGCCTTCCAAATCTTTTCCGAATTCGTAATCATTGCCCGGCAAAATTGCGTTCAAAAGAATTCCCGCAATAGCAGCAATGGCAAGACCAGAAAGATTGATGACCAGGCCAAACACCGGAATGTTGATGCCGCCCACAGAATTGAAGCCAAGCGCGCTGACCAAAATCACTGCAGCGATAATCAGATTGCGCGAATTGGTAAAGTCGACCTGATTTTCCACGATATTTCTTACACCTACCGCAGAAATCATTCCATACAACACGAAAGAAATGCCACCAATAATCGCAGTCGGAATGGTCTGAATCGCAGCACCGACCTTCGGGAAGAACGAAAGTGCAATCGCAAATACAGCAGCAATGCGCATAACTTTCGGATCGTACACCTTTGTCAAGGCCAGAACACCCGTGTTTTCGCCATAGGTCGTATTGGCCGGGCCGCCAAAAATACCCGCTAAACTGGTCGCTAGGCCATCACCGAGAAGCGTCCGATGCAAGCCAGGATCTGCCAGGTAGTTTTTTTGGGCAGTAGCACTGATCGCCGCAATGTCACCAATGTGCTCCATCATCGTTGCCAGAGCGATCGGTGCAATGGTAATGCAGGCACTGATGCTGAACTTGGAAAAGGTGGAAGGATGCAGGGCCACACCCACCACAGAGGCTTCATTGATCGCAGTGAAATCCACTTCGCCCATAAGCAATGCCACAATATAAGAGCCAATGACACCAATCAGAATCGGAAGGATCTTGACCATCCCACGGCCCCAGATATTGCACACAATGATAATCACCAATGCTACAAACGCGAGGAGCCAGTTTTCGGCACAGTTCGAAATTGCAGTAGGAGCCAAAATCAGACCGATGGAAATAATGATCGGGCCCGTTACCACCGGCGGGAAGAAGCGCATGATTTTTCTGACCCCAAAAACTTTAATCAGCGCAGCCAAAACGACATAAATCAGGCCGGACACTACTACACCGCCACAGGCATACGGCAGCAACTCCGTATTGGCACTGCCATCAGCCAGACGAGGCGCAACTGCTGAAAAGCCGCCCAAAAACGCAAAACTGGACCCCAAAAAAGCCGGAACTTTGCCCTTTGTGATTAAATGGAACAGCAACGTGCCAAGTCCTGCCATCAAAAGCGTAGTCGACACATCCAGCCCGGTAATAATCGGCACGAGCACCGTTGCACCAAACATGGCAAACGTATGTTGGATTCCTAAAATCAGCATCTTGGGAATTCCAAGCTGGCGTGCGTCGTAAATTCCTTCCGTGCCCAACGCCAGGTTCTTTTGTTCATTTCCCATTTCTTTTTCCTCCTCAAAATATGTTCCTCTATAAATAGAAAAACGGCCACCTCATTGTCAATTGACAACAAGATTGCCGTTTACATAAAGGTCAAAAACACATCACGTTCAAAATTCCAATCTCCGCATACCAGTGTGCGCATGTTAACGACCTCTTTTTCCACATTTTCATTAATAATACCAGAAGAAGTCCGGTTGCGCAAGTCCTTACGAATAAAAGTTTATGGAAGTTTTGCCTGTAACATCTGACGACGCATTTGCAAAATCGCCTTTTTTTCGATGCGTGATACATAGCTTCGGCTGATCTTCAAAATATCTGCTACCTGTTGTTGTGTTAAGGCTTGATTTCCGTTCAGTCCATACCTCAAAACAACAATTTGTCTCTCCCGGCCAGACAGCAATTGCACCACTTTATAAAGTTCTGCTATTTCTTCTTTTTTTTCGTATTCTTCACGAATATCCAAAGTATCTGCCATTACATCATTGAGAGTTAAACTGTTCCCTTCCCGGTCACTTTCAATCGGCTCCTGAATCGAAACATCATTCTGGCATTTTCGGGACGCTCTGAACTGCATAAGAATTTCATTTTCAATGCAGCGCGCAGCATAAGTGGCAAAGCGAGCGCCTTTCTGATTATCGAAGCTATTTACCGCCTTAATTAAGCCGATTGTGCCAATGCTGATCAGGTCTTCCTGCTCAGCTGTCGCTCCTGCATAATATTTTTTAGCGATATGCGCCACCAGGCGAAGATTGTGCCGAATCAGTTTTTCACGCGCCTCATCGCTTCCATTTTTGAATGCTTCAAAAGCCTCAATTTCTTCCCGGGCACTCAGCGGCTTTGGGAAGCTGCTGCTTTCCAAATGAAGCGCAAAATAAAGAATATGGCTTGCGATAAAGCTCAAAATCATTCCAAACAATTGCTCATCCCCTCCCTTTAATGTATTGTATGGTAAATCATGGTACACAAATGCAAAGAGCTGCGAATTTTATTCCGCAGCTCTTTTTTGATAAATGGTGCGTCCCTCTTTTATGGTTTCAAGCACCTCTATATTTTTTAATGCTTCCGCTGGGACATCCAAAGGATTTTGGGACAAAATCACCATGTCTGCCAATTTCCCCGGTTTTAAACTTCCCTTACGGTTCTCTTCAAAATATTGATATGCGCCATGAATTGTGATTGCCTTTAAAGCAGCCAGCGTATCAATGCGCTCCTCTTCTCCCAGAATCCTGCCTGTTTTGGTTTTCCGATTTACTGCACACCACACTGTTTCCATCATATCCGGCTCAATGACTGGTGCGTCCTGATGAAAAGTAAACGGAAGCCCCAAACGCATCGCTGTCTGAGCAGGACTGATTTTACTTGCGCGTAAGTCCCCAAAATTTTGCACATGAACCTCTCCCCAATGATACACATGCGCTATAAAAAAGGATGGCAAAACACCAAGCTCCCGCATCAACGGAAGCTGGTCAGTTCCCACAAGCTGTGCATGGATCATAACGGGCCGGATATCCGGTGCATCATCTAACTCTCCCATCGCACGAGCAACTGCCTGAAGATATTGCTGCGCCGCTGCATCACCGTTGCAGTGTGCTAAAATCTGACGTCCTTCTCGCATGGCACGACGCACGGCATTTAAAACGTCTTTATCCATCATGGAAGGATAACCAAAATTCTCCTCTTGCCCCACATATGCAGTGCGCATCCAGGCAGTTCTGCTCTGTGGAGAGCCATCTAAAAAGATTTTGTATCCGCCGATTTTCAGATGGTCCGAATATTGATCAACATGTTTGGCCATTTGGGTGGCGATGGTCCCATAGTCCTCAACACCTGCATATGCGACAACATCCAGTTCTAATGCATGTGATGTGCAGAGCATCTGATAGAGACCCACCATCTCTTTCATAAGATATCCATCCTGAACGGTCGTAATGCCATAAGACGCATAACGCTTCTGCGCCTGCTTTAATGCATTAAGAATCTCTTCCGACTGTGGCATGGGAATTTGCTTCAAGTATGAAAGAAAGGCATTTTCTTCCATATAACCCGTTGGCTCTCCCGCTTCATCCTTTTCAATTTTTCCGCCTGCTGGCGCCATGCTGCTTCTGGTAATCCCCAGAAAATTCAGCGCAGCTGTATTAAATACACCATTGTGACCCGAACGATGCTGTAAAACAATCGGGTGACCAGAAGAGGCCTCATCCAGTATTTCACGTGTAGGGTGGGTTTGTTCATCCAGCGCATTATGGTCGTATCCTTTGACGATAACCCACTGGTTGTCCGGCAGATGTCTGTTCTCAATAAACGCAGCAATTCTTTTTTGAATATCTGAAAACGTGTGAGCCCCCTCTACGGACACCTGAAGCAGCGACATTGCATATCCCATAAAATGGCTGTGCGCATCAATAAAAGAGGGCATCAGCGTGTGGCCTTGCAAGTCCACACATTCAAAATGCGTTCCAGCTGCCTGCCTGACTTCGTCCAGCGCTCCAACAGCTACAATCTTGCCATCCTGTTCCAGCAGCGCTTGGGCACAGGAAGGCGTTTCCATGGTTAGAATCGTACCGTTCCAATAAAGTTTTTGCCGCAAACCCTTGCCCTCCTTTTTTCCTGCATATACATTCGTCTGAATCCACCGTGTTAAACAAAAAACCGGAAGCAAAGCTTCCGGTTTTTTCTGGCGGAGAGTTAGGGATTTGAACCCTAGGTACCTTTAAAGGGTACACACGATTTCCAGTCGTGCGCCTTAGACCACTCAGCCAACTCTCCATGGCACAAAGTGCTTTATTATATTACCCGATTTCATTACAAAAGTCAAGCAAAAAATTAAAAAAGATCAAATTAATTCTCTGGGTTTTCTCCTATTGACCCGGTCCTTTTTCCTTTATATAATTAAAAATGAACAATTTTTGTTAAAAAGATAACGTTTCAGAAAGGCTCGGTGGACATACTATGAATATTTGCGTTTGTGTCGGATCTTCTTGTCATTTAAAAGGTTCTTACGATGTGATTCAGATGATGAAAGAGAATCTGGAAAAGAACAATTTAACAGACAAGGTGAATCTTTCTGCCGCCTTTTGTCTCGGAAAGTGTACACATGGCGTTTCTGTGAAAATCGATGATGAAATCATTACCGGTTGGAACAAAGATAGCTTCGATTCTCTTTTCCAAGAAAAGGTCCTCGGAGGGCTTTCAAAATGAATAGGTTTCTACAGCTCAAAAAATCGAACTGCAAAAACTGTTATAAATGCATCCGGAGCTGTCCGGTAAAAAGTATTAAATTTGCAGATGGACAGGCAAACATCATTGCGGATGACTGCATTCTTTGTGGCAATTGTTTTGTCAACTGCCCGCAGGATGCGAAACAAGTGCGCCTTGATACGCCTCATGTTAAAGAGCTGATTGCTTCCGGTCGTCCTGTCATCGCAAGTGTAGCCCCTTCTTTCATTGCGGAATTTCCCGTGAAAGATTTTGCCGCCATGCGTACCGCGCTTCTTTCTCTGGGCTTTTCTGATGCCGAGGAAACCGCAATTGGCGCTACTGTGGTCAAACAGGAGTACGAACGAATGATTGCCAGTGGAGAGCACGATGTCATTATCTCTTCCTGCTGCCACAGCATCAACTCTTTAATTCAAAAGTACCACCCTCTTGCCCTGCCCATGCTCGCACCCGTCCTGTCTCCCATGCTGGCCCACGGCAAGCTGATCAAAGAAGCGCAGGCCAATGCAGCCGTTGTCTTTATTGGCCCCTGCATTTCCAAAAAGGAAGAAGCGGAACTTTACTCCGAATATTGCGATGCGGTGCTGACCTTTGAAGAACTTGAGGCGTGGTTTGAGGAAAAAGGCATCTCCTTTTTCCTTTCAGAGGAAGACATCGGAAATAAACGTGCGCGCTTCTTCCCGATCAAGGGCGGCGTCATTAAAAGCATGCACACTGAACAAAGTGATTTTACATACCTCGCAGTAGACGGTGTGGAAAATTGCATTGCTGCTCTTCAGGAAATTGAAGCGGGCAATCTGCATCATTGCTTTATAGAGATGAACGCCTGCGAAGGCGCTTGTGTCAATGGGCCCGGAATCCGCCATCACCATGCTTCCCCTTTGAGCGGTGAGATCAAAGTGCTTGATTTTGCCGGAGAAGGCGAATTTACTTCCGCCGACCCGGGCGATTTGTCTAAAAACATGCCTTATGTCGGCACACACAGTCAAATTCCCGGCGAAAATACGATTCGGGAAATTCTTGCCAAGATGGGCAAAACAAGCCCGGAGCAGGAGCTGAACTGTGGCAGCTGCGGCTACAATACCTGCCGAGAAAAAGCCATCGCTGTGTATCAGGGCAAAGCGGATTTAAGCATGTGCCTGCCCTATTTAAAGGAACGTGCCGAAACGTTTTCCGGTTATGTAATCAATACGACGCCCAATGCCATTTTGATCCTGGACGAAGATCTGTGCGTACAGCAAATCAACCGTGCCGGCTGCAGTCTCTTCAATTTGAAAAATCCTGCTGATATTATTGGTTCGCCGATTGTCCGTCTTGTAAACCCGGCGGAATATCTGAACGTTATGACTACCGGCATTCCCGTAAAAGAGAAAAAGGTCTATCTGGCAGAATACAGCAAATACGTTTCCCAGACCATTGTGTACGATCGGGAGTATCACATCATTTTCATTATTATGCGCGATATTACTTCTGAGGAGGTTCAGGCCGGTCAGCATGCCGAGCTTTGCAATCGCACAGCTGAAATCACCAACGAAGTAATTGAAAAACAGATGCGCGTAGTACAGGAAATTGCAAGTCTTTTGGGTGAGACAACGGCAGAAACCAAAATTGCATTGACACAGCTTCGAGATGCCATCCAGAAATAAGTAAGAGAAAGGCAGAGCCAAACGATGAACCATTTGTGGACTGATACCGGTTACGTGAGCATCAATCACGTAGGAGAACAGCTTTGTGGCGATCGGGTGGAAATCATTGGAGACAACGAAAATTCTGTCACACTTGTTTTGGCGGACGGTTTGGGAAGCGGTGTAAAAGCCAATATTCTTTCTACACTGACCAGTAAAATTATCTGCACCATGATGGCCAACAATATGCCCATTGAAGAATGTGTGGATACCATTGTAAAAACACTGCCGGTCTGCCAGGTCAGGCAAGTTGCCTATTCCACGTTTACGATCATTCGTGTAACAGACAATTCCGTCGCTGAAATCATTCAGTTTGACAATCCAAACGTCATTCTTCTTCGGGACGGAAAAAGTGTGGATTATCCCATCACCAGCCGCGTCATTGAGGGCAAAACCATTCTGGAAAGCAAAATCCCGCTGCAGCTTCACGATGTATTCATTGCCATGAGCGATGGTGCCATCTATGCCGGCGTCGGAAAAAACATGAATTTTGGATGGCAGCGGGACAACATTATCGAATATGTTGAGCGCCTATATGAGGATTCTCTTTCTGCCAAGATGATTGCGTCTCTGATTGTTGACGAGTGCAATCGTCTGTACGAAGGCGAACCTGGAGATGATACAACGGCTGCCGCAATCCGCATCCGTGAGCGCGCACCAGTCAACTTGCTTTTCGGCCCCCCTGCTGACCCCAAAGACTGCACCAAAATGATGACGTTGTTTTTCTCCAAAGAAGGAAAGCGAATCGTTTGCGGTGGCACAACTTCCAAAATTGCCGCGGATTATCTTCACGAAACCATTGAGACCTCAATCGAATACGGAACGGATCCGGATATCCCGCCAATCGCGCATTTAAAAGGGGTCGACCTTGTGACAGAAGGCGTTATCACCATGAGCAAGGTTGTACAATACGCCAAAAGTTTTGTCGAGGGGTCCGACCTTTCCAACCTGTGGAGTTTGCAGACAGACGGTGCTTCTCTGATTGCGCAAATGCTGTTTGAGTACGCCACGGACATTAACTTCTTTGTGGGCAAAGCAATTAACCCTGCTCATCAAAACCCTGATCTTCCCATCACCTTTGGAATCAAAATCCACCTTGTGGAAGAGTTGACCGAATATCTGAAAAAGATGGGCAAACAAATCAAAGTCAGTTATTTTTAAAAAAGAAAGGCACTCGAGCGTCGTCTCGGGTGCCTTTTCACATTTTCCCACCTTCTTCATATACTGTTATTGTCAAGCGTTCGACGCCAACGAAGGAGGGATTATTCTTATGTCCATGCCGATTATCACAACTTCACCCAATCCAATTTCCATGAGTCAGGCCGTCACAGATCTTCTGGAATCCATCGCAATGGAAGAAACCGCGCTCAGTCACATTCTGAATGCCGAAGGCGAAAAAATCCAGAAAGCACTCGCCTGGGATGATATTTCTCTGGAACAAATCATGGAAGTCAATTCGACTGTCATGGAAATGGTTTCCACCGTCAACGAATTGGAACATACGCTGCGTGACAAATTAGAGTTTATCTCCAACAATCTTTATTACCCTTCTCGTGATCCGCAATAATAAAAAGGAGCCGTTGAACGGCTCCTTTTTATTGTTTAGATTCCGCCAAGATAAGCAGCTTTCACCTTCGGATCTTTTGCAAGCTCTGAAGCATTTCCTGACATTGCAATTACACCTGTTTCCAAAACATAAGCTCGGTTTGCAATTTCAAGCGCCATTTTAGCGTTCTGTTCCACCAGAAGGATGGTAACACCCGATTGATTGACGTCATGGATAATTTTAAAAATCTCCTGCACCAGCAACGGCGACAATCCCATAGAAGGCTCATCCAAAAGCAGCATCTTCGGGCTACACATCAGTGCACGGCCAATGGCCAGCATCTGCTGTTCTCCGCCCGACAAAGTACCTGCAAGCTGCCGGCGCCGCTCTTTCAAGCGAGGCAGACGCTCAAAAACCATTTCGTAATCCGCTGCAATCGCGTCCGCGCCATCCGTTCGCGTGAACGCCCCCAACTCCAAATTCTGCTGAACGGTCAAATTAGCAAAGACACGCCGACCTTCCGGGACCTGAGTCAAGCCCAATTTGATAATTTGATGCGGCTCCATGTTACTGATGGGGTTTCCGCAGAATGTAATCTCGCCGGCCGATGGCTTTAAAAGCTTGGAGATGGCGTGCAGTGTGGTTGTCTTGCCCGCACCGTTGGCACCAATCAGAGTCACAATTTCCCCCTGATTCACGGAAAACGAAATTCCTTTGATGGCATGAATGGCACCATAAGATACTTCCAAATCTTTTACACAAAGCATCTCGTCCATTTTACTCACCTCCCAGGTAGGCAGCAATTACCTTCGGATTGTTTCGAACCTGCTGCGGATTTCCCTGCGCAATGATTCTGCCATAGTCAAGCACCACGATTTCTTCGCACAAACCCATCACAAAACTCATGTCATGCTCGATCAGCAAAATCGCCACATTGAAATGCTCTCTTACAAACTTGATTGTTTCCATCAATTCTGCGGTTTCATTGGGATTCATTCCGGCTGCCGGTTCATCCAGAAGCAGCAATTTCGGATTCGTGGCAAGCGCACGTGCAATTTCCAACTTGCGCTGTTTGCCGTAAGGCAAACTGGATGCCAACTGATTCGCTTCATCTTCCAAATTAAAAATCTTCAGAAGCGACATTGCTTTGCCACGCATTTCCCGCTCTTTTTCATAATACGCCGGCAGCCGAAAAACACCTGCCAAAGAAGAATATTTTATCTGGTTATGCAGGCCAACCTTAACATTATCCAGAACCGTCATATCTTTAAACAAACGGATATTCTGAAAGGTTCTTGCAATGCCGGCTTTTGAAATGGCTGCAGGCGGTTGGCCGGTAATATTCACACCGTCCAAAATAATATCGCCTTCCGTCGGCTTATAAACACCCGTCAGCATATTGAAAACCGTTGTTTTTCCTGCTCCGTTCGGGCCAATTAAGCCATACAAACCGCCTTTTTCCAGACGAAGGTCTACTTTGTCAACAGCCTGCAAGCCACCAAACGCAATGCCCAAGTTGGATACTTCCAAAAGCGCCATGACACTACACCTCCCCGTCATTGGAATCCTTCGCCTTTACTTTTAACAGCTGAGGCAAACGATTTTTCAAATTCAAACGCCACTCCTTGCCTTTTTCGCTCTGATTGAACAACATCAGCGCAATCAAAACAATCGCGTAAATCAGCATCCGATAATCGTTCAAACCGCGCAGCAGTTCCGGAAGAACTGTCAGAACAGCCGCGGCGATAATCGAACCACGAATATTTCCGATCCCGCCCAAAACAACAAATACCAGGATCAGGATGGATGTGTTGTAGTCAAACTTTCGGGCTACGAGCGAAGAAAAGTTATGGGCATACAGAACACCGGCAATGCCCGCTAAAGCCGCGCTCAACGAAAATGCAATCATTTTATACTTGGTCACATTTACGCCCACAGATTCCGCTGCAATGCGGTTATCTCGAATCGCCATAATTGCCCGGCCCGTTCTGGAATGAATCAGATTGAGCACCACAAACAGCGTAAACATTACCAGCAAAAATCCCCAGATAAAATTGGAATCCCTGGGTGTCCCGGTAATTCCCTGCGCACCGTTAATCAAAATCAAGCCATCGGCATCCATGTCCAAGGCAGTTGCATCCGTCATGGAAAAATGCAGTCCATTGGCATCAAAGCCTAAATAGATGGAATTCAGCAGATTTTTGATGATCTCGCCAAAGGCCAACGTCACAATTGCAAGATAGTCCCCCTGCAAACGTAAAACCGGCACACCAATCAAAATGCCGAAAATGCCGGCCAACACGCCGCCAACGATCAACGCCAGCAAAAAGCGCACCCACGCAACGGGAATAATATCTTCCATCAGCAACGTGAACATGGCTCCGGAAAATGCACCGATACTCATAAACCCGGCATGACCCAGGCTCAATTCACCCAAAATTCCTACCGTCAGGTTCAGAGAAACAGCTAAAATCACATACGTGCAAATCGGAACCAACTGTCCCTCCAGCGAGTTGGACAATACGCCTGTCACTGATAAGAGCTCGATGACAACAAAAGCGACCACGACGATTGCATATGTAACAAGGTTTTTTCTTGTATTTCTACTCATATTTTTCAATCCCATGGCACTTCACCTTACACTTTCTCGCTGATTTTCTTACCCATAATTCCCGTGGGTTTCACCAGCAATACAACAATCAGAACTCCGAACACAATCGCATCCGCCAACTGCGCTGAAATGTAAGCCTTGCTCAAATTCTCAATCACTCCCAGCAAAATGCCGCCGATCATAGCACCGGGAATGGAACCAATTCCGCCAAATACAGCCGCCACAAAAGCTTTGATGCCGGGCATTGCTCCTGTCGTGGGTTGAAGAATCGGATAGGCCGAGCACAAAAGCGCTCCCGCAATGGCAGCCAAAGCACTGCCAATTGCAAATGTAAGAGAAATGGTCGCGTTCACGTTGATTCCCATCAATTGCGCCGCGCCTCTATCCTCTGAAACCGCCAGCATGGAACGCCCCATCCGCGTACGGTTGATAAACAGCGTAAGTGCAATCATAATGACAACGGACACCAAAATGGTGACCAACGCCTCACCCGTAATCGTGAGTGCCCCTCCCATCAGTTTGAGAGGCTGAATCGAAACTACGGATGTAAAAGATTTCGGTGCGGATCCCCAAATCAACAACGCCAGGTTTTGCAGCAAATAGCTGACACCAATCGCTGTGATCAATACCGCCAGACTGGGTGCATTCCGCAACGGCTTATAGGCAATCCTCTCAATGACGATTCCGAGAATCGTGCATACCACCATTGAGATCATCACGGAAACAACTGCGGGAAGGCCCAGATTGTTCATGGCAATAAACACAATGTAGCCACCCACCATAATTACATCGCCATGTGCAAAGTTCAACATTTTAGCAATTCCGTACACCATGGTATATCCCAGTGCGATGATGGCGTAAACGCTTCCGAGACTCAAGCCGTTGATCAGATAAGATAAAAACTGCATAAAATCTGCCCCTTCTCTCACTCTACTTGAATCCAAAAAGGCCGCCGGCCCTACGTAGGCCGGCAGCCTTGACTCTACGTCAAAAATTACATAGCCGTATAAACACCGTTCTCGATTTTTACTGCCTTCGGCTCTTTGTTGGGCTCACCACTGGCAGACCACGTAATTCCTGCACTGGTAACGCCGTCAATAGAAATCTCAGTAAACGCCGTTTTCAGCTTATCACAAATATCCGACGCGCTCATATCGGCAGTAATACCCGCCTTTTCGCAGGCAGCTGCGATTGCGTAAACACCGTCGTAAGCATCGGCTGCAAACTGGTTCGGTTCAATTCCAAAAGTCTCTTTGTATTTCTCCGTAAAATTGGTCGTAATTTCATCAGAGCCGGGAACATACGGAGTCAGCAGCATTACGCCTTCCGCCAGAGAAAGATCGAATTTATCTACGTTCAAAATGCCGTCCAAGCCATCACAGCCAAAGAACAGAGGCTCATATCCCTGAGCCGCCGCAGTGGTCAGGATCTGGGTCGCCTCGGTATAATAAATCGGCAAAAAGACCAGTTCGGCACCAGCAGCCTGGCATTTCTGAACCTGAACGCTCATATCGGTTTTGTTATCTGCTGTGAACGGCTCTGCCGCTACAATTTCAATTCCCTGGTTTTCGCACTCTTCCTTGAAGTTGGCATAAATGCCAGAAGAATAAGAAGTAGAGCTGTCATAGATAACGCCTACTTTGGTAGCCAGCTTGTTCTCGCCAATGTATTTTGCAGACGCCGTCCCCTGGTTGGGGTCAGAGAAGCAAACACGAAATGCGTTGTCATACTGTACGCATTTTTCAGCTGTGCCAGAGGGAGTCAGCTGGAAAATATTGTCGTTATAACTCTCTTCGCCAATCGCAATAGTGGGATCGCTGGTCGTTGCGCCAACCAGAATCTGCATTCCCCAGTCTTTTAAGCTGTTATAAGCGT
Source organism: Ruthenibacterium intestinale (assembly GCF_040096265.1). Lineage (NCBI taxonomy): Bacteria > Bacillati > Bacillota > Clostridia > Eubacteriales > Oscillospiraceae > Ruthenibacterium > Ruthenibacterium intestinale. The sequence goes on along the minus strand of NZ_JBBMFA010000095.1, from coordinate 8,635 downwards.
TAACGCCTTTTTCGATGTCGTTTTCGTCATCTTCAAACTGATAGGCAAACTGGATGCCACCTTTTGCATTGATCTCATCCACAGCCAACTGGATTCCGTTCTTCACAGCTTCACCATACTGGGCTGCAGAACCAGTAATCGGGCCAATTCCGCCGATCTTGATAGCCGCAGGATCTGCAGCACTTTCTGTATCGCCTGAACCGCCGCAAGCAACCAGCGATGCGGCCAGACACAGAGCCATTGCAACACTGAGAAACTTTTTCATACTTTTTCCTCCAAACTAAAATCCGCAAACGGATATGTATTGATACTAATTTTACCCATAAACTGAGCGCGGTGCAATTCGCCATTTTTACATACTTTTGTCCGCTAAAGCACGTTTTTGGTGTATTTTGCATAAAAACAGATGTTTTTATATTAAACTCTTCTTAGAAACACATTTTTCGCAGATATGCAAATCATTGTAAAATCAAAGGTTTCGAACCAATAGGCTCAAAAACAAAATGTTTTATTCTAAAACATCAGAAGATTTTTCTTCTGCAGATACCCGACCGAGAATTGTTCGGTAACCGCCGTTTCCATATTGAATGCAGCGATTGATACGGCTGATTGTCGCAGTGCTGATTTCAACCTCTTTGACAATTTGCTCATATGTTTTTCCATCCAAAAGCATATTAGCTGTCTCCACTCGCTGAGCCATATCCGCCAATTCTTTCATTGTGCACAGATCCTCAAAAAAATCCTGGCATTCTTCAATTGTCTGCAGCTCAAGAATTGCCCGAAACAAAACTTCGGTCTGCCTGGACATTTTCTCTTTTCGTGACAATCTACCCATCTCCTTCAAGCAAAATGCTGCATTAATACTTTAATACTTTACCATACGAAAACAAAAAATACAACTGTTTCGCTGAAAGAATTTTAAAACACAAGTTAAAGAAAGTCCCCGGCTAGATCCACTCCAAATAAAAACGAGAGTCCCGCCTAAAACAGAACTCTCGTTTTCATTACTGATTATTCAAATAAATGTGTTGTTAAACACACAAACTTATTTGATCATGCCGGCCACTTCAGATGCGAAATCATCCGTACGTTTCTCCAGGCCTTCGCCTTTTTCAAAACGAACATATTTCACAACCTGAATGTCACCACCCAGCTCTTTGGCGGTATTCTCAATGTACTTGGCCACCGTCAAATCCGGATCTTTGACATACTGCTGATCAACCAGGCAGTTTTCTTTGTAGTATTTGCCGATTTTGCCCTCGACCATTTTTACTTTAACCTGCTCCGGTTTGCTGGCCAGCTTCGGGTCATTACTGATCTGCGCCAGCAAAATCTCCTTCTCCTTCGCCAGAACCTCAGCGGGAACAGACGCCTCGTTCAAATAAGAGGGATTTACAGCGGCAATCTGCATTGCAATGTCTTTGCCGAAAGCAACAAACTCCGGTTTGGCAGCAACCTCGTCAGAAGTCTCAAACTGAACCAAAACGCCGTGAGTACCGCCGCCATGCACATAAGCCGCGCAGATTCCCTCGTAACGCTCGAAACGACGAATCTTAATATTCTCGCCGATTACGAGAATTTTCTCCTGCAGAGCGCCCTCAACGGTGCCATCGCCCATTTTGCAGGCCAGCAGAGCCGTGACATCCGCAGGATTCTCATTCATGATCACTTCTGCTACGTCCTTAACAAAGCCTTTAAACAGATCGTTTTTGGCAACGAAATCCGTCTCGGCATTGACCTCTACCACAACGCCCAGCTTACGGGAAATATCAGAAACAGCATAAACCATGCCTTCTGCAGCAATGCGGCCAGCCTTTTTCGCAGCAGCAGCCAAACCTTTTTCACGCAGATATTCGATTGCTTTATCAAAATCGCCGCCGGACTCGGTCAGCGCTTTCTTGCAATCCATCATACCGCAACCGGTCTGCTCACGCAGATTTTTTACGTCTTGTGCAGTGAAAGCCATTTTTCTTTCCCCTTTCTATTATTCAGCAGCCTCTTCCTGAACCTCTTCCTCAGCGGGAGCATCCTGCGTGCCCTGACGGCCTTCCAGAACGGCATCCGCCATAGCGCCAGCAATCAGTTTAACAGCACGAATCGCGTCGTCATTGCCAGGGATCACATAATCAATCTCATCCGGATCGCAGTTGGTATCCACAATTGCAACGATGGGGATGTTCAGTTTTCTTGCTTCGGAAACAGCGATGCGCTCTTTGCGCGGGTCAACAATAAACATAGCTTTCGGCAATTTGTCCATCGTTTTCACGCCGCCCAGGAATTTCTCCAATTTCTCCAGTTCCAGTTCCAGCTTGGCAACTTCTTTTTTCGGCAGCATCTCAAACGTGCCGTCCTCACGCATTTTGTTGATCTGCTCCATGCGATCGATCCGGCGACGAATGGTGCGGAAGTTCGTCATCATGCCGCCCAGCCAACGAGCATTGACATAATGCATGCCGCAGCGCAGAGCCTCTTCACGCACAGACTCCTGAGCCTGTTTTTTCGTACCAACAAACAGAATGTCGCCGCCCTCAGCTGCAACGTCGCGCACAAAGTTGTAAGCCTCGTCCAGCTTTTTAACGGTTTTCTGCAGGTCGATGATATAGATGCCATTGCGCTCGGTGAAGATGTACTTCGCCATTTTGGGGTTCCAGCGGCGGGTCTGATGACCGAAGTGCACGCCAGCTTCGAGAAGTTGTTTCATAGATACGACTGCCATAAAATTATCCTCCTAAAATTGTTTTTCCTCCGCATTGCCGTCCTGCCCCTTCACCTGTTTTCAGGCACAAAAAAGCAAAGCAATGCGTGCGTATTGCCGAATTAGTATAGCATACTCAACAAAAGAATGCAAGTGTTTCTTATTAAGTTATCCCTCATCCGTTACATAATCTTCCTGATAAGGCTCACCGAACATATAGTCGTACTGCAACATCCAGTGATCATTATACCACTGTTCCTGCTCCTGGGTCATTTCTTCGCTGAAAGATCCGTCTGGTTCTACTGTAATTCCCCGTGTACGTGCCCGCATAACGGACAATTCCTGAATTAAGAAATCATACCAGGTCGGCGTTTCAAGCCCATACAAATTCATGACAACAGGGCTTATTTCGTATGCAGCAACCGTTCCCAAATCAATCGGTTCTTTATAATAGTTACTCCAAATCAGCAAATCGGTCTGACGAAGATTCGGACTGGTAGTATCCCCCTGATCGATATAACCGGTTTTTTCAAACACTTCGTATCCTGTACCCAAAGGATTGTAATGATCGCCCCAAAATACAATGATCGTCGGCTCGTCCACATCGCTAAAATAATCCACCAATTCTCCCAGTGCCTGATCCGCTTCGTATACTCCTGTAGCAAAATCCTGAAGCTGAGAAACGGTATTATCAGAGAAGCCCGGATCTTCGAGCACTTTTACAAGCTCTTCTTCCGGATAACGATTCGAGTCATAGGTTGTATGGTTTTGCATGGTCACCGCATGGACAAAAAACGGCGCATCCGAATCCGCTTCATGGTTTTCATATTCCTCAATGATTCGCTGGGTCATCTGGGAATCTGAAATAAACCCTCTCTTCAGTTCCGGGTTGGAAAAATTTTCTGCCGAGATAAATGTATCGATTCCCAAATTCGGGTATGCCGTATTTCGGCTCCAGAATTTTCCGTAATAACCATGAATTGCGATGGTATCGTACCCCTGTGCCTTTAAAAACTGCGGAGTCGAAAACATCGGTTTTGTCACATATTGCTGATAGGGTTTACTACCGGCCGGCAGATGCTCCAGCGAAAATCCGGTCAACGCCTCAAATTCAACATCACATGTACCGCCGCCAAAGGACGGAGAGTAGCATCTTCCATAAGCTGCCTGTTCAGCCAGTGCCTTCAGGTTGGGTGTCAGTTCGCGGTCAAAAACAACACCTTCCAATCGGGACACATCCCAAAAAGACTCGTTCATTACGAAAATAATATTAGGCTGCTGCACCACCTCTTCTGTGCTGCTCGCATAACTGTTGGCAAAGAAAGGTTCAGAATCCGCCTTCTGCGCTTGCTCTGTGCGCTGCACAATTTGATCGACTGCTTCCTGCGAATACCCGTCCGGCGCGGAAATATCCAGAACGCGCAGATTTGTAAAAAAGCCGGTGAGGATGCCATAATTTTTGTAATAGCGATCCTGCATCCACATATCTTCATAGATTCCAAAGAACTGGCAAACCGCGGTCTGCATCCATATTCCGAAAACAATCGCCAGGGCTCCCACAAAAGATCCACCCGATAAAATCAGCCGCCAGTGCCATTTGCGTCCGGAAGTTCCCATCGGTAAACGAAGAAAGCCCGCAAACAGGATCATTACTAAAAGCAGGACACCGACCACAATCATGCTCGGCTGCACCTGAAGTTGAATATGCTCGGCCACACCGGCCAAGTCACCGATCTGTGAAAAATCCCAAGGCAAAAACGGCTCTCCGCGCATCTCCAGCTTATAATAGGTGACCACACCTGACACGTTGGTCAAAAGTCCAAGTATAAGCGTTGCCACCCAATGACGTGCCGTCAACTGACTCACAAGGACATAGAGCAGAATGAGAAATACCCATCCCCAAAAGAACCCAAAGAAGTGCGAAAAAAAGCGCGTTGTCCAAAAATCCGAAAGCAATGTTCCTCGATGGATCCATTCCATCGTAAACAGAAAAACGGTTGGAACAATGAGCGTCCAAGCCAGATTAACCCAAAAAGAGTCACGCCAAGACGCTCGCTTTTCCCCACCAGAAACTTGTTTCATGCTGAACCACCTTTATTTTAACTGTCCTTTACCATCGTTTTACCGATTCTTTCATTATATAATATTTGTCAAGTTATATCATGAAAAGGAACTTTTTCTTACGAACCGGAACAATCGTTTTCGTTTCAACTAAAATGACATCGCTTCCAATTTTTCGGATATCTTTCCACGGAATCAGCGTATCCTCTTCCCGTCCCAGAAGGCCAAACAATTTTAATCGGCCATATAAAACAAGATTTTCAATACAGGCCGTATTTTCATCAAAGGAAAGATCATCCACTTTTCCGAGATTGGCCCCCGTAGAAATGCAAATCACATCGCGCTGACAGAGTTCATACAATGTCATAACGAAACTCCTCCCTTTCTTTATTCACATTTTATTCCAGAAGAAAGGGTTTCTATGCCGCTGAAAATGTTGTATAATAAAATACATTATCGAATAAGAGCGATACGGTGGGTGATTTTTTGTATAAAAATATTGTATTTGATTTGGGCGGAGTGGTCGTTGATTTTAATCCTCGTGAATTCCTGGTTGATCACTTTCTCAATGAAAAAATTGAAAATAAACTTTATGATATCACATTCGGCAGCGCTGAATGGCTCAAGATCGATGCTGGCGTAATGACTCGCGCGCAGGCCTATGAGATTATGCGCGAAAAAGGAAAAGATTTGGGGCTTTCTTTTGAAACAGATGTCATCTTATCTGATTGGTTTGACATGTTAAATACCAAAGATGACACTGTTCAGTTGATGAAACGCTTAAAAAAGCGCGGCTATCGGCTGTTTTATCTTTCCAACATTGCCGACGATGTATTGGAAACTTTACAGCAGCGGAGATTCTGGTCTCTCTTTGACGGTGGAATCGCATCTTGTGAGGTACGGTTGCTGAAACCAGATATTCGAATCTACCAGACTTTGATTCAAAAATACCACCTGATTGCCTCTGAATGTGTTTTTGTCGACGATAATAAAATCAATGCTTCTGCAGCATTTGATGCGGATATGGTGGGCATTCATTTCCGAAATGTACGCACACTGCAACGAGCCTTAAAAAGCTACGGTATTGAAACGGAACGGAAGTCACCCCGGCATGCCAAAAAGGAGCCGGAAAAGGCCGTTACAAAATAATATTTAAAAAGACGCGGGCACAAAGCTGTCCGCGTCTTTTTACTTAAATTTGCTTTTTAATTCGCTCCAAAGCACCTTTTTCCAGCCGACTCACCTGTGCCTGGCTGATTCCGATTTCGCGAGCCACTTCCACCTGTGTCTTTCCGGCAAGATACCGAAGCGAAATAATTTTCTTTTCACGGTCCGATAAGGCGCCAATCGTATCCCGAAACAAAATAGTGGAGATCCAGCTCTCTTCGCCCTCATTTTCGCCTATTTGATCCATCACATATAGCGTATCCCCACCATCATTATACACTGGTTCATATAAGGAGAGGGGTTCCATGACAGACTCCAGAGCCAAAGTCACCACCGACTGTGGTTGCTCCATACGGGCAGAAAGTTCCTGAATGGTCGGGTCTCTTCCCAGTTCTTTCTGCAACTGCTCTCTTGTCTGCATGGCGTGATAGGCCATGTCTCGGACCGACCGACTGACACGCATACTGTTGTTGTCTCTGAGAAATCGTCGAATTTCTCCTAAAATCATTGGTTGTCCATAGGTGGAAAACCGTAATCCCAATTCCGGGTTAAAATGGTCAATCGCTTTGATCAGCCCAATGCATCCCACCTGAAAGAGATCGTCCATACTTTCTCCACGTGACGCAAATTTCTGTACCACGCTTAAAACCAACCGTAAATTCCCTTGTATCATCGCCTGTCGTGCATCTTGATCTCCCGCCTGCGCTTTGCGAATCAACTCAATTTTTTCCTTTTCTTTGAGAACCGGCAGTTTTGCGGTATTGACACCACAGATTTCCACCTTGTGATATTGCACGTGCCACACTTCCTCTGAACAAGTTCTTGTTCAGAGTATGGACGTCACGCTTAAAAATCATAAGAAGAAAACTCTTCCAGTTATTGTTCGATACGCTCCAATTCACCTCTTAATCGCTTTATAATGCGCTTTTCCAAACGAGAAATATAGCTCTGTGAGATGCCTATCATATCCGCAACTTCTTTTTGGGTATGTTCCTTTCCACCATTCAATCCGAATCGCAATTCCATAATTTGACGCTCGCGTGGATTTAAATGATCCACAGCCTGCCGAAGCATGTCACATTCGGCGCACTGCTCCAGTTCCAAGCTCACTTGATTCTGGTCGCTTCCCAGCACATCGGATAGCAACAGCTCATTTCCATCACAATCTGTATTTAATGGTTCATCAATACTGCTTTCCTGTCTTCGATTGCTGCTTTTCCGTAAATACATTAATATTTCATTTTCAATGCAACGACTTGCATAAGTTGCCAGTTTGATATTCTTGGATGGTACAAACGTATTGACTGCTTTTATCAGCCCGATGGTTCCAATAGAAATCAAATCCTCCGCACTTGTTGTCTTGCTTTCAAACTTTCGCGCGATATATACCACCAGTCGCAAGTTATGAACGATCAGCAAATCCCTCGCGTCGGTACTTCCCTGCTCTAACCCTGCAAAAACAACTCGTTCTTCTTCTTTTGATAATGGCGGTGGCAAAATTTCCGGGCCATTGATATAGTAGAGATAATCCGGCAAGCGTACCCCAATGATCCATTTGAACAACAATATTTTCCAGAAATTTTTCAGTGTTATTTTTCTTTTCATTGTTTGATCCTCCTAATGCTCCGCCGTTGCCGGATTCACCAAAGCTTCAAATGTCCCATCTCCCAGCCGTTCCGGTGTAAAAACAGCTAAGGCTGCCGTGGTTTCCCTCCAACGTTCTCTTTGCATCAACTGCAACGGTGCTTTTATTGCGGGAAGCAGCCTCATTCCGGTTGCCGTTCGGGCAGGAATCAGGCGAATTCCATCTCCTGCCTGTAAATTTCCAGTTCGAAAATAATTTGAAAGAGCCTTTTCCAACGGAATGGAAAGTTTTGATTGCACTTCCGGGAAACTGAGCAAAAATGTACTTGCTCCCGATATAGGGTCTTTAACATGATATCCTGTATCCCATAAAGCATATCCATCTAATTTGTCAGAGCCGAAAGTCGCACGGAACGGCAGGACGATTTGTTCTCTTGGCCTTCCCATCAAAAAGGTCATAATCTGCATCACAAAATATGTACCCGTGACACAACCAATCAGAAGCAGCGGAGACACATTAAAATAAAGTGTCATATTATAAATTTGAATCTCTGACGGCTCCAAATAGTACAGCGCCAAAAGAATCGTGCCGGATAAAAGCACATTTAATGCTACATACCACAATAAACACTTCAAAAATATGCGCCGACCGTTTTTAAAAAAAGCCAGGGCCACAATGGTCCCTGCGCTGATAATTTTCATCAAGCCCATGATCCAAGCTGGAAGCGGCGGCAATATTACCATTAAAGAAGATATCCCCGCCAATATACCGCCGGCAAACAAAAAAATTTTTTGTACCGCGCAACCAGTCAAACTTGCACAGCAGCGCAGCAAGCACCATCCGATCAATGCATTGGTAAAAAACAAAATATCTACATAGACAACGCCACGCATGCAATCCCCCCATTGAAAACAGCCTAACACTTCAGCCGCGCAAAATATGTCACACCTGCAGAACTTGTCCCGGAAAATGGTATACAGCGCTCTTCCCTCAAGCGCTGAAATCAACGACTTAGGCGTAGAGTATAAAAAGACCCCATCACCTCTCGGTGTGGGGTCTCATTTCTCCATATTCTACTTTGGAAATTTCATTTTGCCTTTTTGGAAAATTCGTTTTGCCCTTTTTTA